>JACIWR010000216.1 GCA_014360845.1 Anaerolineae bacterium | reverse complement strand
GTGCCCAACCAAAGGGATTGGCGCAATAACCTTTCCTGCTCACCTCAATCAGCAATTCTCCGTCCTTGGTGTAGATGCTGAGAGTACCGGTCTCATAGTATCCATCAGAGTATGAGGCACACTCACCATACATCTCACCATTGTGAGAGAAGACCTTTCCGGGACAGCTAGCCCACAGGGGCAACACTTCAATATAGGGAATACCTTCAAGAATCTTTTCTCTCTCCATGCGGCTGGGAGAGGCGACGTAACTGGTGGCAGAGGGTGATTTGAAATCCTGGGCCAAAGCGATGATGGTATGCCCATCTATCACATATACCTGCTCCGCCTGCTGCAAGACTGTTCTCAAACGTTCCTCCTCGCTCTCATCTACCTCCATCCTGGTTCCTGCAGCGTTCAAAAACTCTACCTTTATCTCCTGCAGCGGGATCTGGGATAGATCACGCACATCTACCACGATGCTCCCCCCACCTCTTACAAATAGCAAACTCTCATTCAACCACGCCCAGTTCGTCCACTCACCTTTTACAGGCGTTTCTGTCCCATCTGCGAAATCCTTTATGACAAGCTGGCCTAAATTCATTGCCGCTCTCCGTCCATCGGGGGATAGCTTAAAGCTGGCAGTGTCTGCGACCACCTCCACGTTTGGGGGCAGGGGTTCCTCCTTTGCCCGGCGGGTGGAGCACAGGCAGCAGACTACAACCAGCAGCAAGCCACCCGATAACAGGATCAGGAAAAGACGGCAGGAAGAGATACGCTTGCTCATGGCGCACCTCCTGGCGTGGCCATCACCCAGTCAACGTAGAAGTGGCCCGGCCCGCCACTGGCCCACCAGCCCAGCCGCCCAAGTTGGGGAAAAGTGCTATCTGCGGCCTGCAGGAGGGGCGTGGCCCGCAGGCGGGTCTCGACGACGAAGGCGGTATCGTCGAAGGATTCCGCCGTCGCCACGCGGCAACCGCTTTGGGTCACCGGGCAGTGCAATTGATCGCTCACGATGTCCCAGTCGCCCTCCTCTTCCACCCAGTCCGGTCCCAGGTCGGTACTGTCGGGGCGGTCGAAGTCGTCGGCGAAGATATAGGGCGACGAGGCAGCGTCGAACACGCTCACGTCGTCCACGTACCAACCCTGCTCGCCGGACTGGGCGACCGGCGCCGGGCGGTAGCCCACGGGCCGCAGTTGTGCCGCGCCTGGTATGCGGCCCTCGCCAGAGGGGGTGGGAGTAGACACGGGGACGGGTGTGCCGCGCGGTGTGGCCCCCGGCACCAGCAGTTTGTAGATGGGATGGCGCGGGTGCAGCACGCCGGCGTCTACGCCCCACGGTTTGTAGATGAAGTATGCTCCACTGCTATCATACGCCCAACCCCTGAAATCACCGTGCCAACCCCATTTGAAGGCGTGCGCCACCTCTTTCTCCGTTGCCGCATCAAACATCGCGATCAGCGGGTAGTCCAGGGAGTCGCCGGGCACATTAACGGGTCGCGGTGCCACGTAGTATTGTCCATCGGGGGAGTAGTGTCGGCTGTTGTAGTCAAAAAGCAGCCCCTCCGCCTGGATGATGGTGTGGGGGATGCTAGCCAATGCTGTTTCGACATCCTCTTGCGTACGCCAGACGGTGCTCATACTCACATAATACGGCAAGTCTTCATCAACGGAAAATACCGCGTAACCGGAGGAAAACTCACCTTCCACAACATAGAGGTAATCTGCTTCCCATAGGATGCCCAAATCGGTGACAGGGTCAGAAGAGGGTGGACGCAAGTCTGTCAAACGCCACCGACTCAAGTCGGGAACTCGCAACATGCTCAAGCCCCCTCCCATGGTCACAACTGCGTGTTGATTATCCAGCCAAGCGAGGCCGCTAGAACCCCCATCTCGGGTAGCCAACACGTGTTCAACATTGTGAACCAGATCAATCGCGATCCATTCCCTGAATCGCTGTTCGTGTTCCATCACCACGATTAGCCATTGTCCATCGGGTGACATTTCTGCTGCGAGAGGCTCGCGTTCAGCCAAGACAACCGGCTCCACTTCTCCCAGCACATCATCCAATCGGTTTTCGCCCGGATATGGGTTTGCAGGAATGTTATATCCGATGCAGCTCAGGCTGGTGAGCATAACCGACGCCACTGAGGCTACCTGAATCCATCTAGTCGCGCGGCCGTCTCCGCGTCGCCGCCAGACCACAGCCAGGATCGGGGCTGCCAGTGCAGGTAATGCCAGTAACGACATGGCGATCCTGCTTACTCTTGGCCGGTCAGGAGACCCGGTGCGAGCAGGGCCCAAACCGGCACCCAGGGAAACGAACCCCGCTACGTGGTCCGGTCCGCCGATGTAACCGGTCTGTCCTCCTTGTGTGCCAGTGAGCACTTCGTCCATATAGAAAGCCAGTCCGATCTCTTGTTCAGCGTAGGCGCTTAGGTCTACCTCGGCCTGCATCCAGTCTGAGATGGGCGCCGTAACCGTCAGCACTGGCTGCCAGGTCAGGCCCCCGTCGGCCGAGGCCATCACCTGCCCTACGCTGCCCTCGGCCAGGGCAAACCGCTGCCAGAAGCTCAGCGTCGGCGAAACCGCCTCGCTCAGGTCCAGCTGATCCACTAGGATCAGCGCCGAGTCCCCGCTGTACCCCCGCCAGGCGGTCACGCCACTGTGAGCCGTATCTGTGACCGGCTGCCAGGCGTTGACCGCCCGCCAGTTAGCCGTGGGGGCCTCCATATCGTCGGAGAAAGGCAGCGGATGCACCACCGGCGGAACGACGTCGCGCACGGCAAAGTCGTCCACCGTCCAGGTGGCACCGGCCGTTTGTCGCAGCCGCAATGTGGCCGTCAGCCCGGCCCAGGCGCTCAGCTCCACTCTCGTTTGTGTCCAGTCCGTTGTCTCCGTGATTGTCGCCGCTGGCTGCCACGTTGTGCTGTCGGTTGAAACCTCGACCACGCCTTCGCCACCTGTGGTCATTGTATACCAGAAAGTCAGGGTGGGCGAGACGGCCTCTCGCAGGTCCAGCGCCCCGGCCAGGGTGAGCACCGCACCGGGGGCATCGGCCTGCCAGGCCAGGTGGGGACTGAGAGACTCATCATCTGTGCGCACCCAACTGCCCGCCGCGTCCCACTTACGCCAACCTTCCACATCATCTTGGAAGGGCAACTCAAACAGCATTGGAGTCGGCAATGCCTCCACCCGCAGGTCATCAATCAGCCAGCGATCGGCCAGGGTGGCCGGGAAGAGGCGAAAGCGCAAGCGCAGCGGCGGCAGCCCCGGCTCGGTGAAGGGGGTCAGGTCCAGCGTGCGCCGCCGCCATTCCCCCGTCTCCCCCACGTGGGCGGCCACCGCCGTCCAGTGTTCGCCGCCGTCTACCGAAAGCTCCACCACTCCCGCCGCCTCCGTCGAGAGCGCCTGGCTGTACCAGAAGGTCAGTCGCGCCCACCGCGCCACCGAGAGGTCCAGCGGTACCTGCAAGGTGAGGGTCAATGGAGCGCCCGGCGTGATCGCTTCGCCAGCCCAGGAGGTGACCGGGCTATGAGCCTCGCCCATTACCAAGGACCAGCCTCCCTCGGCGGCCCAGTTCCCGCCCCCACTTTCCAAGTTATCATCAAAGATGGCCTCCGTCTGTGGTGCCCAAGTCACTGCGCCGCTGACCACCTGGCCGGGGGCGATGGTGCCGCTGACGATGCCGATTTCTTGCACGCCGGAGCTGTCCACCCGGTGGGCACTGACGGCGTAGAGGCCCGTGCCGGTGCCGCTGGCGGTGACGGTGTAGTCGCCCTCCAGGTCGCCGGGAATGAGGATGAACTCCTCGTCGGCTCCGTTGCCGGTGTAGAAGGCACCGGGGATCTGGTTGACGATCTGGCCCGCGACCGGGTCGTAGCCCACGCTGCGGCCCAGCGGGTCGGTGACCAGCACGTCGGCCGGCGACCAGCCCAGGAAAACCAGGATCACGTCGCCGTTGTCCACCAGGAAACGGGGTGGCGTGTAGGGGGTATGAAGTGCAAAGAGAGAGGGCGTGTTCCGTGCGTCTTCGGGGTCCATGTAGCCAGTTAGAATTGCACCTACGACGCTTTGGGACTCCTGCTCAAGGACAATGTGTTTATGACCGGTATTGTGAACCAGCAACTCTTGGTTGTCGGGGTCTGGCAGCGTGACCAGGCCACCGTAGTGCAGGCGGGTGCTGTAGTCGGGGATCAGGTTGTCACCATCGCCAAGAGTTGCGTGTCGCAAGCGAGGCCAACCGTTGGGCCACAAGTCTATAGAGGAAATGTGCCAGGTTATGGTGGGATCGGTGAAGGGCACGTCCACATCATACTCCGGCGTTCGGACAGGAACGAGCAAGTCGTCGTAGGTATAGGGCGTTGGCTCCTCGCTGTTGTACAGCACATAGATGTTCTGGTCTCCCACACGGCTGACAAAGGTGCTCACGTTGGCGGGGTCGTTCAGGCCGTGCGTCTCCAGCAGCAGGTTGGTCTGCCGTCCATCTGACGAGCAGGGATCCGGAACCCCGTGCCAGGTGCCACACCAGGGGTAATCTTTGGTGCCGGGGGGCAAGGGAAGCGGTGCCCAGCCCCGCAGATAGGGCGGAGAGACGCCGACCTCCGGCAGCATCTCCGGCAATGAACGGATGCCCCAGATAGGGTCATGGGAGAAGGTGTGCAGCGCCGGCCACGCCAGCAGGTGACACTCAGTGCTGGCCACCAACAAGCTGAGATTGTGTTCGACAAATTCAGGAATCAGCGGAATGTCCGGGTCGGGCAGCCAGCAGGGCTCATAAGCCTGAGGTTCGTACCGCTTCAGGATCATGTAGGGCCACAACAGGTTGTCCATCGCCAAGTGCAAAGTGTTGATCCGGAAAGGGAGCTCGATAGAAAATGTAGATGTAATCCAGTGATAGAACTCGGGCGGCACGGCATTGCTGACCGGATCAATCTCCTTGTTCAGATACTCTTCCCACGTCAGCCCTTCCCAGGTGCGGTAGGCGATAGGAAAGCCGCGATGGGGTGAGGCGATGAAGACGGCCTTGTTCACGTGGTCCAGGCCACGGTACTGAGGGTCGTCCGCCAGGTCTTCCAAGTAGGCACGCAGCACCATCCCGCCCATGCTGTGCACAATCACGTCGGCCTGGCCGTCGTGCACCGCGTAGGACACGGTGTTCACGTGGTTCGGTACGCGCTCGTCCAGCACCCATCCCAGGTAGGAAGCCGAGGCCTGGTTGCTCTGCCGCCAGTCGTAGGTCATCGGGAAGAGCGTGCGGTCCAGTTCGTAGCCCATCTTCATCAGGTTCTCGATGAGCGGCGCGTAGGAGTCTGTGAACGGATCGAGATAGCCCTCAGTCGTCGGCGACCCAAGCAGGTTCTGTGGCCATTGGGTGATTACACTGTCGCGCGGCGGCATCGAGCCCAGGATGCCGTGCAGGAAGACGACGGGGTGAATGCTCGCCTGGGGAATCGTGACGCCGGCGGTGTCCTGAGGCGTTCCGACGACATTTAGCTCTGCCGTGGCCTGCAAGGTCGTTGCCTCTGAAGGCTGCACCCACACCGTCCAGGTGAACATTTGCGTACTGGACGGGGTCAGGTTCACTGTAAAGTCATCGAGGTAGGTATTCTGGCTGAAGTCCTCCCCGGCGTTCCCTTCATCATCGGCGATGATGTAGAAGCGTGGAGGGGGAGTGCCGCCCAGGGTCAAGGTGCCACTCACGTTCACAGTGGTAGTCAGGTTATTCCCCACCGTCACCGTGACTTCCAACGGGTTGGGGGTGGGCCAGCCCTCGGCGGTCAGGCTCAGGGTGGTGCTCGGCGAGACGCTCACCTCCACCCACAGGCCGGGCGACGACTCGCTGGTGTAGAAGATGTCGGTGTGATTACCTGTCCATTCGTTCCATACCACGTGCACCTGGCTCGTCTCGTCTACGGCGGCGTCTGAGCTTCCATACGCCGACAGAATCAAAATAGACGTGAAGAGATAGTGACTCTCTCCCCATGCACCATCCCTCCATATCCGATAGCGCACACCGGGGTCGTGATCGCCGGGCAGGTGAGACAGAAACTCACCTTCGTATCCCAGTTCGTACCATACCGCGTGTGCTCGCCCCAGTTCATCGGCGACCAGGGAAAGCCCGTAGGAGTGATTGGTGCTCTGCGAGACGTTGCTCACCTCCGACCACTGGCCACCCTCTGCCCGCCAGCGGTGGAAAATCTCGCCGATGTTGTCCCCATTGTCGTTGGTCTCCGCCCGTCTCCAGGCCACGTGCAGAGTGCCATCCGGGGCCACGGCCACGCCCGTCTCCGACAAGTATGGTTCACCAGCGCCTGGGCCTACCGCGCCGCACTCATCGCCCTCGCAAACCACCTCCGGCGCTCCCCACACTCCCGCCACCCGCTGCCGGTGGTAAACATCATCCCATCCACCAATCCACACCAGGTGCAGGATGTTGTCAGGGCCTGTCGCCAGCGCGGGCGACCCCGCCTGGTCTGCTACAATCTCCGGCTGTGACCATTCCCCACCATTCCCGGTTACGTAGCGGACTGTGGGGTTCTGATATGGCGGGAGGTCTTCCCAAGCCACGTGCAAATGGCCCTCGCTATCGGCCACGATGTCTGGGAAATAGCTATCGGTGAGCTCGCCGGAGAGAATCACGGGCGTGCTCCATCCGCCTCCCTCTTCCAGGCGGCTGTACAGGATGCGGGGGACGTAGTTCACGCTCTCCGTCCACACCACGTGCACCGTGCCGGTCAGGTCCACGGCGACCTGTGGGGCCCACGATAGCCCGGCCGTGGTCGTCACCAGCGTGGGCGCGGCCCAGGTCTGGCCGTCCCAATAGGTGTACGCGATGTCGCAGGCCGAGTCAGGCGGGCCTTCGGCCCACACCACGTGCACCCGGCCGTCGGCCCCAACCGCCACGGCAGGGTAGGTCGAATCACTATCACTGTTAGAAAGGTTGATCGGCTCGCCGCCCTCGGCTGCCTGCGCTATTCCCTGTATCGTGACTCCCTGCTCCCCCTCCGGGGCTGAACCCAGGACGAGGACCAGGCGGGCCGTTGCGTCCTGCGGAGTGTCAGCCACCTCGCAGATTACTCTCTGGCCGGGACGCAGTTGGGTGGCGGTCAGCAAGCGTTTGCCGGCGATGATGCGCACATCGTCGGCCAGGGCCAGGGTCTCCCCACCCGTAGCCGTCTGTACGGTCAGGCTCGGGCCGTCCACAGACACGATCTCACCGCGCACGATGCGCGGTGGGGGTTGGCTCTCTTGGGCATGGCTCATCCCGCCTGGGGCAAGGAGCAGGCCGCCGGCCAGGATCAGCACCACGACCGCCAGGCCGCAAACAAAAAGGCCACGACTGCGGGCGCACTTCGGGCGCGCACCTCTGGCCCCGGACTTGGACGCGGCAGGGATGCCGGTCGTCATTTGATTAGCCGTGCGGGGGGGAGCATGAGACTCCTTCATCCATCGCAGAACCTCGCTCGTATAATTAGTGCAAAGGCGTAGCGGCGGCCCGCCGTGGCCGCGTTCCCGGGCGGACAGGGCCTGTCCTGAGCCCTGGCGAAGGGCCGTCCGCCGCTACATCACATATCTCGCTTTTGCGAGTAGATAAGGGGATGATCTGCCTCACTCTACTCGATGGAGGAGTGGTT
>JACIWR010000215.1 GCA_014360845.1 Anaerolineae bacterium | reverse complement strand
TGAGGGAAAAGGGAGCAGTATGAGACTGCCCCGCAAAAGCCTGGCCTGGGGTTCGACTCCCAGGCCAGGCGCCGCAGGGCTTTCTCTGGGCCCGTCCCGAACAGGGCCAAAGAGGGACCTCAGAAGGCATCAGCCTCAGGTCCTATTTGCTTTCCAACACCTCGGGGTTCACCAGATTGGGAGGCCGCTCGCCCTTCAACCCGGCAATGAGGTTCTCGGCGGCCATGGTGGCCATCTTGGTCCGGGTGGCAATGCTGGCGCTGGCGATATGGGGACAGACGATGATATTGGGCAGGGTCAAGAGTTTGTGATCGGCTGGGAGCGGTTCCGGCTCGGTCACATCCAAGGCGGCGTAAGCGATGTCGCCGTTCTTAAGAGCCTCATAAAGGGCATCAGGGTCCACAATGGGCCCGCGAGCGCTGTTGATCAGAATGGCCGTGGGCTTCATGCGTTTGAACTGCTCAGCACCGATCATGTGATGCGTCTCCGGCGTCAGAGGCACGTGCACGCTGACGAAGTCCGATTCGGCCAACAGAGTGTCCAGGTCCACGCACTCCGCCCCAAATTCCGCCCCCTTCTCCCGGCGGCAATAGGGATCATAGTAGAGCACGCGCATGTCGAAGCCCTGAGCACGCCGGGCCATGCCCTGACCGATGCGTCCCATGCCGATGATACCCAAAGTGGCGTGGTGCACATCCCGACCTAATAGCAGCGTCGGCCCCCAGGTGAGCCACTTGCCGGCCCGGACGTAGTCCATCGCCTCTACCACGCGGCGCGCGGCGGCCATGAGCAGGGTGAAAGCGAAATCCGCAGTGGTATCGGTCAGCACGCCGGGAGTGTTGGTGACAAGAATGCCCCGCGCCGTCGCCGCGGCCACGTCAATGTTATCATACCCCACGGCGTAATTGGCGATGACCTTGAGTTGCGGCCCGGCGGTGTCCATTAACTCTGCATCTATGGTATCGGTCAGCAGGGAGAGCAAGCCATCCAATCCTCGCACTTTCTCCAGCAGTACCTCACGGGGTGGGGGTGTCTCCCCCTCCCAAACCTCGGCCTCGCAGAAGGCGTGTACCATGTCCAGCCCCGCTTGGGGGATAATGCGTGTCACATAAACCTTGGGCTTAGCCATAACTCTTCCTCCTCATCCACGTGTTATATGTATCCTCGTAACTGCTCAGGTTAGAGATCAACTGCTTGCTGGTAGCTTCTTCAAATGTCATTCTGAGGCGCGAAGTGCCGAAGCCTGCCCTGAGTGCAATCGAAGGAAATCTCGTTGTTGTACAGGGTATTGCACTCCTGGAATGGGATTCTGAACAGGATTCTTCGCGCCCTTCGGACGCTCAGAATGACAGGCTGAGCAATTACGTATCCTCTCAGTCGTGAACGGGGTTGCGCGGCAAGAAACTGCGCCTACCATCGCTATCCTTTCAACAGCGCACAGGAGGGCGGGATGGTACAGAATAGGTTGACGCTTAATCGCGCCGCATACTGTCAACGAATGATGGAACGAATGAACGAATGACCATGACCGCATATCTACTCGATTATTCGTTGGACGTTCGTTGACAGAGCGCTTGCCCCAACCAGACAACGGTCAGGAAAGGCATCAGGAGCCCACTAACCCGAGTTTGACGAATCGGCCTGAAGAGCCGATACCCCGGTTTACAGGGAGGTGAATGGCCGGCGCGGGATGAACTCGCCCGCCCCGGCGCTCCCCACAAACTGCCCGTCCCGCACGACCAGGCGGCCCCGCTGCAGCACATGTCGCGGCCAGCCCTCCACAGTCCAACCGGCGTAAGGTGAGTAGTCGGTGTTCGTATGCAGGGACGCAGCATCCAGGATCACATGCCTGGTGGGATCGAAGATGACTACGTCGGCGTCGCTACCGGGAACCAGGGTACCCTTGCGCGGATAAAGGCCGAAAAGACGCGCCGGGTTGGTCGCCGTCACACGCACCCACTGGGATAGCGAAAGCCTCCCCTGGCTCACGCCATAATGATACAGCAAAGGCAGCCGGGTTTCAACTCCGGGCATCCCATTGGGGATGAGAGTGAAATCACCCTGCCCGCGCCTCTTCTGTGCCCGTGTGAAAGGACAATGATCGGTGCCTACGGTCTGAATCGTGCCCGCAGCGAGGGCCGCCCATAGAACGCTCTGGTTGTCTTTAGCTCGCAGGGGTGGCGAGAGGACGTAACCGGCAGCCGTGTCGAAATCCGCGCTCTCGTAAACCCGTTCATCGAGAAGCAGGTATTGCGGACAGGTTTCGCCAAAAGCGAGCTGTCCCCGGGCCTGGGCCCGGCGCAGCGCGTCCACGGCCCGTGCGCAGGTCATGTGCACGATGAAGACGGGTGCATCGGCGGCCTCGGCCAGGGCCAGCGCGCGGGCCGTGGCTTCCACCTCGGCGATTTCCGGTCGAGTGAGGGCGTGGTAGCGCGGCGCTGTGTGTCCGGAGGCCCGGTGAGCAGCGATAAGCTCGTCAATCAGGTGACCGTTCTCGGCGTGGACGTTGACCAGCGCACCCAGTTCCCCGGCGCGTCTCAGCACGCGGAAGAGTTGGGCGTCATCCAGCATGACGATGCCTTTGTAAGCCAGGAGTGCTTTGAAGCTGGTCACCCCCAGGGCGACAAGAGCCGCCATCTCTTCGAGGATAGCGGGTCGTGGGTCGTTGATCAGCATGTGAAAGCTGTAGTCAACAGCGGCGCGCCCCTCCGCCTTTGCGCGCCAGGCCTCAAAAGCCGTCAGCAGGCTGTCGTAACCGCCTTGTTCAGCATAGTTGATGACGGTGGTGGTGCCGCCGCAGGCAGCCGCGATAGTGCCCGACTCGAAATCGTCACTCGTGTCCAGGCCCGGCCCCAGGGAGAGACCCAGGTGCGTGTGGGCATCCACGCCACCGGGCAACACCAGGCAACCAGCAGCGTCAATAACCCGTTCGCCTGGCAGCGACTGCCCCAGCGCGGCGACCTTCTCCCCCATAATGCCCACGTCGGCAGGGAAGACCCCGTCACCTAATACCAGTATACCACCTTTTACGACAATGTCCACAGGACGAATCTCCAAGTTATCGGGCGACTTCTCTGTCAACGAATATCCAACGAATAAACGAATAGACCGCGGCGATGACCATTCGTTTATCCGTTCCACCATTCGTTGACAGTTCGCCCCAGCCGTGCGGGGCTGAAGGGCGGGGCCATGCCCAGCCACATCTGCGTCGGGCCACGGGCCCTGTCAACGAATATCCAACGAATAAACGAATAGACCACGGCGATGACCATTCGTTTATTCGTTCCACCATTCGTTGACAGTTCGCCCCCAGCCGCGCGGGGCTGAAGGGCAGGGCCATGCCCCGCCACGCTGCGACACGTTTTGGAAAATACGCCTCACATTCTCTTTGTGTTTTGCGCGCCTTATAGTATAATAATGCACAGGCTCGCTTCACGGGTAACTGCAGGACGGGAGTTCATGGAGCGCCAGGTCCGGCCAGCCGGCACAATGTCGAACGCGGCATGGCAACAGGTGTGGACTAAACCCAATACAGGGCTTGCTGCCTGGATATGCGCTTTCGGCAACTGGGTGGGCCGTATAGTCACCCTCAGCATGCTCAAGGATGTGGACCTACGCGGCGGGACGATTCTCGACCTGGGATGCGGTCACGCTGAGATGACGATGACCATCCTCCAAAAGCACGAATGCCGCGCGCTGACCGCCGTGGATTTCTGCCAGCAGGCCATCGAATCGGTCCAGCAGCGCAAAGGCTCCCTGCCCGTCACCGCCATCCAGGCCAACTTGCTGACGCTCGATCTCGATCAACAGTTCGATCTGGTATACAGCGCTATGGTCATCGAACACTTCTGGGGTGATGCGCGACAAGAGGCCATCGCCCAACATGCTCGATTTACAAAACCCGGGGGATATGTATTCATCAACGCCCCCGGCCATTCGCTCTGGTCCCGCATGTTCCACGCTCTTTTCAACCAACCCGCCGGCATCTACGAAGAACCCCTCACCGCTGGCGAACTGTGTACTCTCCTGAGCGATCACGAGCTACACCTCATCCGTCTGCGCAGTCTATTGGCCGGCTCGGTTCTGTTTGCCCTGGCGCAGAAAAACGCGAGGTAGAATGCTGTGGAAGGAGGGCTCTCATGAGAAAGTCCATCACTCGTGTGACCGTGGGTTTGCTGCTCATCCTGGGTGGCACTCTGTTCCTGCTGGAAAACCTGGGACTTCTGCGCGTGCGAGGACCGTGGTTCTGGGCCCTGGTCTTTGGCGCGGGCGGGTTGCTCTTTCTGACCATATACGTCACCGACCGCCAACAGTGGTGGGCACTGATCCCCGCCGCCAGCTTGATAGGGGTAGGGCTGATCATCTTTCTGAACTCTGTGCCCGGGATGCCGGACGAGGTGGGCGCTACTTTTATGCTTCTTTGCATCAGCCTGGCTTTCCTGGGCATCTTCCTGGGCGACCGCAACCAATGGTGGGCGTTGGTTCCCGCGGGCGTGCTGATAGTTATCGCCATCATTCCCATCGCCGCCTTAGGACTCCCCGGGCCGGTGGTTCCGGGGTTGTTTTTCCTCGGCCTCGGCCTGGTGTTCGCAGTCCTGTACCTCTTCAGTTTTAGCAACCCAGACCTGAGGTGGGCCAAATGGCCGGTAATCCCCCTCTTCCTCACCGGTCTGTTGGTGATATTCGCCGCCCAATTGCTCACCTGGTGGCCGCTGCTGCTCGTGCTGCTGGGGTTGATCCTTTTAGTGAGACCTTTGCTGAGGAGATAAAAATGCCGCTCACAATCTCAATCGCTCAGATGGACCTGGCCTGGGCCCAGCCCGCATTGAACCTGGCCCGCACCCGCGAATTGGCCCACGAGGCCAAACGACGGGGTTCAGATGTGATCTTGTTCCCAGAATTATGGCTCAGCGACTACGACCTGGCCCACGCGCCCCAGTACGCCAGCGCACCCGGCTCAGGCGATTTCGCGCAACTGTCCGAGATCGCCCGCCAAAGTGGCATCTACCTGCTCGGCTCGCTTCTGGAGGCCGAGGGAGAACACATCTACAACACCGCCGCCCTCTTCGCCCCCAGCGGTGAGCTGGCCGCCGTCTACCGTAAAACGCACCTCTTCGCTCCCATGGAAGAGAAGCGCTACCTGTCGCCGGGTGATGCACTGCCCACCTTCGACCTCCCCTGGGGACGCTGTGCCCTGGCGGTCTGCTATGACCTGCGCTTTCCAGAGATGTTCAGCCGCTACACCGCTGCGGGAGCGCGCATCGTCTTCCTGGTAGCCCAATGGCCCTTGCGCCGCGTGACTCATTGGCAGACCCTGCTCCGGGCGCGAGCCATCGAAAACCAGATTTTCTTCGCCGCCTGCAACCGCGTGGGCGAGGTGGAGGGCGAACGCTTCGGCGGGCACTCGGCTATCTGCGATCCCTGGGGACGAGCCTGCATCGAAGGCGGTGAAGACGAGGTGCTCCTGACGGCCACCATTGACCTGGCTCTGGTCGAGCGGGTACGCGAACAGCTTCCCTTCTTCGCCGACCGCCGCCCGGAGTTGTACTACGGTTGAAAATGCCCCCAGAGTCGGGGGAGAACTTGGAGGATTCCGAAAAACACATGACAAACCAATCCTGGTTCGAGGTACGCAAACTCGCCCCGGGCGTGTGGCTTATCGCCGAAGGAGCGGCCATCAACTCCTACCTGGTGGAAGGCACGGAGTGGGCCGCTCTAATTGACACCGGCATGGGCATCGGCAATGTGCGCACCGAGGTCGAAAAACTCACTCAGAAACCCATCGTGGTCATCAACACCCACGCCCACTGGGACCACGTGGGCGGCGACTACCTCTTTGAGGCCGTGGCCGTTCATGCCGACGAGGCCGACGACCTGGCCCATGTCACCTGTCCCCCCTGGATGCATGAACGACTCGCTCAGCCTGGGACCTTCTCCCGCCCCCTCCCCCCTGATTTTGACCCCTCCACTTACGCCATCCGAGCGGTCCAGGCCACCCAATTGCTGGGGCATGGCTCGACCATAGACCTCGGAGGCCGGCAATTGCAGGTTCTACACACACCGGGCCATACCCCTGGCAGCATCTGCCTGCTGGATGAAGAACGCCGCTTTCTCTTCACCGGCGACACCATCTACAGCGGCCCCCTCTACGCCCATCTCAGCCACTCCGACCTGGTGGCCTACCACGCCAGCGCGCAGATGCTCGCCTCCCTGGCTTACGAGTTGGACCTGCTTTTCCCCGCTCACGGACCAACACCTCTCGATGGGCTCATCCTGAACGAAATCGCCCAGGGCTTTGAGCAGCTCATGAAGAGACAAGTCGCCTGGCAAACTGTAGACACACCCCGCGGGCTGGTGCGCGCAGCTACCTTTGATCGCTTTTCAATCTTGTTCAAGGAGGAACAACTACATGATAGTCATCGCCAGTGAAAACGGGCGAGTGGGCATCGTCGAGGCCATGCGCGTGCTGCGCTGCGGCGGTTCGGCGCTGGACGCAGTGGAAGCCGGTATCCGCCTGGTGGAGGACAACGCCGAAGACGAGACCGTAGGCGTTGGGGGCATTCCCAACCTCCTGGGCGAAGTGCAATTGGATGCCAGCATCATGGACGGACGCAGACGAACCTGTGGCGCAGTGGGATCAGTACGCGGATACGCCCACCCCATCTCCATCGCCCGCCGAGTCATGGAAGAACTGCCGCACGTCTTCCTCGTCGGTGAGGGAGCGGAGCGCTTCGCCGCTGAAATCGGCGCGGAACGTCGTCACCTTCTGACCGAGAAAACGGCGAATACCTGGCGCAGACGAATGCTGGAAGCCATGACCGAGGAAGAACTGGAACATCTCGCCGAGGACCCCAACCTGCGCCGCTGGGTCAGCGTGACCATGGACCCGCGACTGGCTGGCGGCACGGTCAACTTCATCGCTCAAGATGCCAAAGGAAACATAGCTTGCGGAGTGAGCACCAGCGGCTGGGCGTGGAAATACCCCGGTCGTCTGGGGGACTCCCCGGTGATCGGCGCGGGCAACTACGCCGATAATCGCTACGGAGCAGCGGCCTGCACCGGTCTGGGGGAAATGACTATCCGCGCAGGCACGGCGCGCAGCGTGGTGCTATACATGCAAATGGGCCTCGATGTCGAAGAAGCCTGCATCCGGGCTATGAAAGACCTGCAAGAACTTCAGCCCGGCGGAGGAGTGGACATCATCGCCCTGGATCACCGGGGACGACCCGCCGCGGTCAGCAACGAGAAAGTGGGGGGCACTTACGTGGTTATGAGCGATGAGATGGACACCTACGAGGAACGACCGCGTATCCTGGTGCCACCTCTGATCGGGGGAGCATAGGACACAGTCTTCCCAGCGCCGCCGTGAACCGGCGGCGCTGGGGGCCCCGCTCCCAACTTCCGCAAGCCCCTCACGCAGTGGGGGTGAGTGACAGTTTTGCACCGTCTTGAACGACAAATAAGGGTGCGCTTCAGTTTGAGGGCAAGTTTGCCCCGTAGCGGCCGACCGCTGCCGTGTCCTGAGCCCGTCCCGAGCGGAGTCGAGGGACGGAGACGAAGGGCTACGCCCTGAGTGAAGCCGAAGGGCTGCGTCCTGAGCTCCGCCGAAGGGCTGCGTCCTGAGCTCCGCCGAAGGGCTGCGTCC
>JACIWR010000214.1 GCA_014360845.1 Anaerolineae bacterium | reverse complement strand
GGGCATTCCTGGCACCAAACTGACTTGCCATCCCGTGCATTCTGTGATATACTAGCATCAGAGTGGGGGGAAGTTGAAAGCTGATGGGCCCTCTGCCTGGGCATTATTGCCTGGCGCCCTGTGTTGAAAAGGAGTCGTCAGGTGCTGGTGGTGCATATCCCCCAACTGATTGAAGCCACACAACAAGCGCCAACCATGAGCGTCATGCTCCATGGCTTGGCGCTTTGTATTTGTATTATGAAAAGTATTATGAAAAGTTATGAAAAAAGGCCCCGGGGCTGTGGGCAGCAGCCGGCGGGGCAAAGCGGCGCGGACAGGGCGCGCCTTGAGAGCAATTGTACCACAAAGGCATGCCCTGAGCAAGGTCGAAGGGCCCGTCCTGAGCAAGGTCGAAGGAGCCCGTCCTGAGCAGGGTCAAAGGGCATGCCCTGAGCCCGTCGAAGGGGCCCGTGCTAGACACGCATCCTGAATGTGAATCGGTTGGGGCATGGCTTCCTCCAGGATAGTGATGCGGTCCCTTGAAGTTTACCACAAGGTGCATCATGCCTCAAGCCGAGATGTAAAAAGTGCAAAACTACTGTTCTTATCGTGCAAAGACTCTCATCAAAATTGATCGTTGTTGACCCAACGATAGGGGCCTTGAGGCCACGGCGGCTCGACACAGCACGGGCGTGAAGATCCGCAGGCCAGATTGCGGGTCTACATCGGAAGCGCAAGCCTTTGCAAAAGTCACCCCCGTATGGTGTAACTAAGAGGCAAACCGTCACCCTCCCTGGGCCAGCTCCTGGGATACCAGAGGTTCCCTATCAAGTCAGGTGGACGGCAGGCTGGTGCCTCCACACCCATACAGGGGGACAAAATGATCAAGCAAACCGTCCGCAGGCTGGTTGATGCACTTCTCTTGACCGTGTTGATCCTGGGTACTGCCCCGCCGATAACCCCTATCACAGCCCACCCCCCTCCTCAGAACCCACCCCCAGAGCTCATCACCGAAGGCGCATCGCCCGAGGAGAACCCATACCTCTACCCGGCCGACCTGGACCCGCCGGAGACGTGCGGCGTGCCGCGCGAGGTGCCCTTTGGAGAGGACGTGGAGATCCTGCTGGGACCTCTGAATAACCACACCACCTACCGCCTCGACCAGAATCCGTCCTGGGGTGGAAAGTACCATCTTCCCGTGCCTTATATGGGGGGAGCGGTCAACGCCAAGTCCCCCAACAATGTCGCCGCGGTGGCCCTCAGTGCCGACCGCGTCGTGGCGGTCTGGAAGGAGCAGTATTACGACGATCTTCCCGTCTATAGTATCTGGACCGCCGGTTCGGGCTGGCAAGGCGGAATCCTGTACACAGAAAGCGGGGGAAGCCATGGGCCACGGGTGAGGGGTGACCCTGCGCTGCTCTCTCGTCACCCCAAGAACTGGGTCGTTTTTGTGCGCGACAAGGACGACTTTATCCAGTACCGGGAATGGAACGACGGCGCGCTCGGGCCATGGAAGACCGTGCCGGGCCACTACGACGCCCGTTCGGACCCGGCGGTGATCTCCACGGGCCCCAGCCACATGGCCGTTTTCTTCAAAGACGAAAACGGCGAGGTATTGTTCAGTGAATGGACCGGCGGCGTGGGCTGGCGGAACGAGCCGATCTCGCTGGGTAAGCCTGGTGGACGCGAAGTCTATGCCCTGAGCGTTGTCTCCCGCAACGAGAACCACATCGCCGTCTTTGTTGCGACCACCAACAGCCAAGGATTCGACTTTCAATTGTGGTACCGGGAATGGACCAGCGCATCGGGCTGGGACGACACCGAATGGATCCACCTGATGGATGACGCCGACCCTACCAAGCCGGCCGTCGTCTCACGCCACGCCAACCATATGGGCGTCGCGGTAACGGATGGTGGAAGCGTTCACTACAAGGAATGGACGTATCAATCCGGCTGGAAGGAGTCCATCGAACTGCCCATTGCCGGTACGGGGATTTTATGGCCGCTCACTCTGGTCGCTACCTCGACCGACGAGATGTGGGTTTTGGGTCTCGATTGGCAGTTTCGGTTGCGGGGCAACCGCTGGAGCGAAGACGGCGGTTGGTCGGGATGGACCACGATTCATGACGGGTGGAAGTGGACGGAAACGGACCAGACAGTCCTAACCGCCGTAGTCCGACAGCCCCACGACGTGCTGGTGATCGGGCGCGAGCCCGACAATGAGGTCGTCTCCACCCACTATACTACCCTGGGCCGTGAGGTTACTGCGTGGCAGCAGGAAACTGATGTAAAAGGGGATCTGCGCGCTCAGACCATCGCGATGGTGGACGGCAAGCCGATTTGGGTCACGGTCTACCGAGGAGAGAGCCCCCCGTCCTGGGGAATGGCAGCACTCCAGATTTCTCGCAACTGGTTAGCCTACGGGAAGGACCTCGGCCACGCCGGCGCCGACTATGAGACTGGTAAAAAGTCCGTGGTCGCCGCCGACATAGACGGCGACGGCGACGACGAAGTGATCGTCGCCACGATGGACGCCTCGGGCACGAGTATAGACGTCTCGGTCGTCGAACTCACGGTGACCCCCCGGCGCACCAACATCGCCTCCAGCAAAACCACCCGCTCCGGGCTGCCTCTCGGTTCCGACGTCAACGTGGCGGTCGGCGACCTGGACGGCGACGGCGTGGAGAACGAGGTCGTCGTCGGCTACAGACGCCCTTCCTTCGGGATCGTCCGGATACTCCTGTACCAATTCGCAGACGGCAGCCTACAGTTCAAAGAGAGCAAAGAAAGGATATTTTGCTCAGGGTGGGTAAGCGATTTGGAGATCGCGATAGGCCAGGTGCATCCTTCCCCGGCAGAGCGGTTGATCATCGCCCCACAGTGCACCCCTCCCGGCGACGCCCCTTACTACGTCCCGCTCAGCCTGTACTACTGGGGCCAGGACCGGCGTGGAGACCGGCAATTGACGCTGCTCCAGTCCAGCGAAGAGGGGAACACCTTCACAGGCGCCGAGGGCGAATACACCACCGCCCTGGCCACCGGCGACGTGGACGCCGATGGTCTGGAAGAGATCATCTACTCCTACGGCCCTTACCTCCGGGTCATAGACGCCAACTATTATTTCCACGACCTGGCCCGACATCCGATATACAGGGTCAGCGCAAGCGACGAACTTCGCTCCCTGGCCGTGGGTGACCTGGATCAGGACGGCAAGGCGGAGATCGTGTACGCCGCCGGAAACACCGGCTGGGTGGGGGTCATCGAAAGGGCGGACGACGGCTCCATCTTCCGCTCCGCCGCCCGTCCCAGCAACCAGGGCAGCGTGCCCCTGGTGGCCGACCTGGACGACGACTCCTTCGAAGCGCATCTGGCAGGCTGCAATACGTTCCGCGAGGTCTCGGTCATCGCCGTGGTGAACGGCGCGCCCCGCCATTATCGCGACGGCATTCCGGTTCACTCGTCGGGAGGCGGGGTCGCCAACTCCCGCAGCGCGTCGTCCGCCATCGAAGACGGCTGGCACGTGAGCGTCGGCGGGTCGCTGAGCATGGGCTCTGCACATGATGTAGCAATCCCCGGCATTAACCTCAAGCTCGGCGAGATCAGAGAAAGCATCACCAGAGAGTTCGTCGGCACCGCCACGAGGTCCATCCGGACATACTCCTCCACCACCGAGACGAACGGCTTTGCCTTCGGCAGCGGCGAATCGGGGTATTCCCGGGGGATGGTGGTCTACGACGAAACGACGTACAAGTGCTATTACTACGATGTCTACAAACCCGGCGAGCCGGAGAATGCCTCTCGGGCGATGGTCTGCACGCCGACGTCGGCCCCCATGCAGACCCACACCTCCCTGGATCACTGGCTCTCGACAGAGTTTAGGGAAAGCGCGGGGGACTCCTGGGTAGAAGTGGGGCATGCTTCCGACGACGTGACCCTCTATCCCTCCGAGCTCCCCGTAGACCCCTACCTGGTCAGGTGGGAAGGGGACGAGTTGCAGGTGCACGGGGAGGATGTTGGTGGCTTCTACACGAACTGGAGCATTGAGAAATCGTCGGGGGGAGAGCAGATCGGAGGGGGAAGCTGGGATATGAACACCACCCTCAGCGCCGGGGTGAGCACGGCCTTCAGCACGATGGATGTCAGCTTCACCTCCGGAGTTGGGCATCAATGGGCCCGCAGCGTCGGATGGGAGAGGGGGCTGCACATCGAGGGCAGCGTCGAGCACTTTAAGAGCAGCGACTGCCCGGGCTGCGCGAGCTACCGCGTCGTGCCCTACATCTACCAGGCCACCGCCACGACCAAGGCCGGGGCCGTCTACCCCTACCTCGTGGCCGACTACTACGTCCCCTGCATCGGCTGCACCAGCTTCTCCTCCGCCGAGTCGCCCCAACAGATCGTCGGCCTGGCCCCCCAGACACCGGTCATCACCAGCACCACCCACCCCGACCCGGACACCTGGTACGTCACCAACACCGTCACCTTCGAGTGGGCCCAGCCTCCCGGCGACCCCGCCGTCGTGACCGGCTACCGCTGGAACCTGGACACCACCCCCTCCATCACCCCCACCTCCCTCGTCTCCGTGCTGACTACCACCCACACCTACACCGACGTCGCCGATGGCCTCTACTACCTCCACCTCCAGGCCCAGGGAGACGGCGGCGACTACAGCCCCGTCGCCCACCGGGCCGTGCGGGTGGACGCCAATCCGCCCCAGGTCGAGTTCGTCCTCGACCCACTCGGCTCCAGCGGCCTCTCCGACTGGTACAACACCCCCCTCACCGTGACTATCACGGCGACCGACACCACCGGCTCCGGCGTCAATACCGTCGAGTACCGCCTGGATAGCGGCGCGTGGCAGGCGTATACCGCGCCCATCACTTTTGTCACCGACACCCTGACCACCACCCTCTGGGCGCGGGCGACAGACAACGTGGGTCACACCTCCGACCCGGTCTCCACCACCTTCAAGCTCGACCTCTCCCCTCCCTCCACCGAGGACCCCGACGGCTACCACCTCAGCTACGCCAGCATCCTCACCGACGCGGTGGGCAACGCCCAACTGGTCCTCGGCGGCGTCCTCACCGACGACCTCTCCGGTCGGCTGCTGACGGAAATCAAGCTGGGCGATACCGGCCTCTGGCGGCCGGTGGACGCCGTCGGCGAGTTTGCCATGCTGCCCGACAATGTCTTCACCCAGACCAGCGTGGTCACCCTCAACTGGATCTACTCCCCCACCTTCGACGCGCGGGGCGCCTGGACCATCTGGGGGCGGGGTCTGGACCAGGCAGGCAACTACGAAGAAGCCACCGCCATCGCGGGGTTCTACTGGGAGCCGGACGAGGAGCCGGACCTGAGCGAGAGCCAGATCAGCGTCACGCCGCACGCCGTGCGTCCGGGCGAAGTGGTCTCGTTCACCGTCGGCGTGCGCAACACCGGCTACCAGGAGTCGTTGGTCGCCGTCACCGCCACCCTGCCCGCCGAGCTGAACGTCCTGCCGGATACCATCAGCGGCGGCGGTCAGTACGACGCCGGCTCCGGCGCGATCAACTGGTCGCTGGACGCACTGTGGCCCGGTCAGACGCGCTATCTCGCCTTCAACGCCCAGGTGGACAGTAGCCTGACCCCCACAGCGCCCCTCACCCTGGAGACGCGGCTGGACCTGGAAGGCTACTGGACGTGGGAGGACCCCTACGGAGTGATGCCGCCCGCGCCGGCCAGCCACTACGCAACAACGACGACCACGCTGACGGTGCCCGCCGACACGTCAACTCCCACCGCTGCTCCCACCATCCTGGACGCCGAGGTGCTGGAAGGGGCGGTGGTGGACAACCCCGATGTGACCCTCTTCGTAGAGACCACCCCCGATGCCGAGTTCCTCTACGTCAAAGAGTGGGTCTGGGACACCATCTCGGATACCTGGACGCTGGCCCAGGAAAGCGGCTGGGTCCGCTTCGAAGAGGTGGACGGCTTTGAGGTGAGCGAAGACGCCTTCAGCAAGCGGGGCCGCTACCGCTGGACCCTCTCCCAGGGCGACGGCGTCAAGTACCTGGGCGTCTGGGTGGCCGACGGTGACGGCCACGTCACCAACCTCAACGAGGCCAACCTGATCTACACCAACCTGATGAGAGACGGAACCCTCGACGCCGGCGAGCGGGTGCAGTACCGGGTGCCCCTGCGGGTGGACAGCCTGACGCTGTTCAACCTGGTCGTCACGGCTGGCGACGCCGACCTGTACGTGTGGAAGCCGCGCTTCGCCTTCCGCCCCCACTACTACAGCAACGCCGCAGCGACCGGCTTCCACGTCGAGACGGTGGGCTTTTTCGCGCCGGAGGAGGGGATGTACATCGTCGAGGTGCAGGGGGTGAGCGACGGGGCTGCCTACCAGCTTTTGCCCGGCGGCGACGTGGCGGCACAGGAGACGGTCGAACGCGGCGAGCGGTTGGGGGAGCAACTGGCGCTGGAGGAAAAGACCCGCCCCGCCCACCCGCTCACCCTGAGCACGCCTTACAGCCTGGCAGAGCGGGAGACGCTTCCTAACGTCCCCGGCCTGTCGGAGTACACCACTATCTACCTGCCCCTGGTAATGCGGTAGGGGCTTTTATCTGCGAATCTATGCGAAAAGCCCGGTGATGCGGTAGAGGCGCAGCTTGCCCGTGCCCCCGGACCGGGTTCACACCAGACAAGGAGTGACCGATGAACGAAAACCTTCAAGCGTTCCTGGACAAGATGAACAGCGATGCTGAGTTCCGCGCGCACTTTGAGGGGGCCGAAATGCCGGAGGCCCGCGCCCAGCTCCTGAGCGACGCCGGGCTGGAGCTTTCAGCGGAAGAGGCCGCGGCCGCCTGGGCCGGTCGGGAGCTGAGCGATGAGGAACTGGACCAGGCCGCCGGAGGGGGTGCCGGGATCATCCGGTATCCTCCTTCCCCCTAAGCGCGGCCCCGATCCACAAGTGACCGCCATCATCCCGCTGGCAGGGCCGTCAGTTGGACCGCAGTGTCTCGCCAGCGGTCCTGGTGCGCTATCGGGATGACGGCGGTCCTGCCCCTGGCATAGCCATCAGACAAATGGACCAAAAAACCGTTTTCCGCCAAGTCGCCCTGGAACGATTGTCCTCCCCGGAGCAACTGGACCAGTTGGTGCAAGTCGTTAGCCCAGCGGGCTGGATGGCCCTGCTCGCCCTGGGGCTGTTGCTGCTGGCCGCGCTCTCGTGGGGGGTCTGGGGCAGCATCCCCACCAAGATCTCCGGGCAAGGCGTCCTGCTCGCGCCGGGAGGCGTCAACGACGTGGTCTCCCTGGCCTCCGGGCAGATCGTGGACATTTACTTTGACGTTGGGGATGTCATTCAGGCGGGCCAAGTCGTGGCGCGGGTCTCTGTGCCCGATCAGCCCGTGAACGCCAAGGTCATCAGCCCTTACGCGGGGCGCATCGTAGAGGTCAAGGTGAACGACAGCAGCCTGGTCGAGCGGGGCACGCCCATCCTGAGCGTCGCGGCCGAGGGCACAGGGCCGGGGAACCTCGAAGCTGTGATCTATGTTCCCTCGGCCGAGGGAAAGAAAATTCGACCGGGGATGGCGGTGCAGATCTCCCCCTCGACGGTGCGGCGTGAGGAATACGGGTTCATGATGGGCCGGGTGGTGTCGGTGGGCGAGTTTCCGGCCACCCACCAGGG
>JACIWR010000213.1 GCA_014360845.1 Anaerolineae bacterium | reverse complement strand
CCGTCCCGGGGACGTTCCATGCGGCAAGACGCTGTCTTTTGCGCGGTTTTCTCAGCCGAGACGCCCCCGGGACGGGGGCTACGAGCCTGGGGAGGACAGTGCGCCTGCTAGCCTGAGTAGTAACTTTGGGGGCAAGTTCGCGCCCCATACGCATCAAGTTAAGAGCGGCTGTTCGAAAAGAGGAGTTTTGGGCTCGGCTGAGGACGCACCGCCGTGTAACAGGCGGTGCTGGTTGCAGGAGGCAGAAGGCCCTACCCGCCACCTCGGAGTTTGGCCCAGCCCTTGTCCGGCGAAGCTGTCACCGACCCACTGCGTGAGGGGCTTGCGAAAAGGCGCTTCACTGCTCGTTAACTTGATGTCTATGGGGCAACGCATGCGTCGCCCCTAGCGGGACAAGCCCACCCCAAACTGAAACGCACTCGAACTCAGGTGCCCGGTGTCTCAAAAGCGGGGGCTGAGCGAAAAACATCTGCAGGGGGGAAAAGTGGAATGCAACTGACGGAAAGCCAAAGAGGCGCTGTTTACGTCCTCACCATCGAAGGGGATGTGGACGCCGGTACTGCCCCGGAAGTGGAAGAGCGCCTGCAAGCGCTGATACAGGCGTCCGCGCGCCAACTGGTTCTCGACCTGAGCGCCGTGCCCTACGTGAGCAGCGCCTTCTTGCGAGTAGTGCTATCCACGGCCAGAGACATCCGCCACAAGGGAGGCGATTTGCGCCTCGCCGGTTTGCAGCCCTCAGTCCGCGCGGTATTCGATCTCTCAGGATTCAGCAAGCTGTTTGCGATCTACGATGACGCGCCCACGGCAGCCGCCAGCTATGGAAGCTGAGCCGGGCGCGAGTGCCGGGTGAAGAGCTCATGTGAGATGACCACTGCGATTGTCCGTGCCACTCTGGACGATGCGCCAGCTCGCATCGCCGAGGCCCTGGCGCTGGTCAATTACCGACCGCGCAAAGAGGCCATTTTCATCAAGCCCAACGTCCCAGACTACGGGCCGCCTCAGCAGGGACTGTACACCGACCCGCGCGTAGTTGAAGGACTGCTGCAGGCTTTCGCCGGACGGCCTATCGTCATCGGCGAAGGTGGTATCGTCGGGTGCGATACGATGGCAGCCTTTCAGCGCACCGGTTACACCGAATTGGCCAGGCGCTACGGGGCAGAGCTGGTGGACTTGAACAAGGTGGAGCGGATGGAGGTAGCCTGGGAATTCGGCACCCTCAGGCTCCCCACCCTGTTGCGCACCCACGAGTACATCAACGTGGCCAAGATGAAAACCCACGTCCAGACCGGGGTCACGTTGGGACTCAAGAATCAAAAAGGGCTGCTCCTGCCGGGCGACAAGCGCAGTTTCCACCGCCGCAATCTCAACGCCTGTATCCGCGCTCTGGGGCAAGTCGCCCGGCCCGCTTTGACGGTGATTGACGGCATCATCGCTCTGGAGGGAAACGGTCCCTGGCGCTACGGCACTCCTAAACCCATGAGCCTGCTGGTGGTCGGCACAGACCTGATCGAGGTGGACAACGTCTGCCTGCGCATCATGGGCTTTCCACCAGCACATGCGCCCCACATCCCTCCACGCTCGACGGTGGAGGTGGTGGGCCTACCCATCGAGGAAGTGGCCCGCCCCTTTGCCTTCGATTATCAGGGCTTTTTCCGCTACAAGAACGTGTACGAACACATCACCGACTCGTGCAGTGGGTGCAATTGGACGCTGTATCACACGGTGAAGCTGATCAAGGCATCGCGCTGGCGGCGGCTCAAATTTGCCTATCGGGGTATCTGGCGGCGGTTGGACATCGTCATGGGCCACGCGGCGGAGCTGGAGGGCTTGCCACCAGGTCACGGCAAAGTAGTGTGTGTGGGTGATTGCGCCCGCGAGTACGCGGCCCGCTACGGACTGCCCCTCGCCCGTGGCTGCCCACCCCAGGCGGAGGACGTGGTCAAGCTGCTGTGACGAAACCCGGCATCAATCTGCAAAAATCCCATCTTCCCTTTCTAACACTTTTATGATAAAATATAAATGCTTTCTTCTGCACGGGGCTGTAATCTGCCCTTGACACCGCGTCGCCTGTAGCGTCGGGATTTGCCCGACGACATAGACGAACCTTTATCCGAGCACAAGAGCAAGGTGCCCACGTCACCCCACACTCTTACCGCGGCAACACTCCGCCCCCGCCTCAACACTGCTCGGTAATAACACCTTGCGCAATACCCTTACCCACCCTTGCCGGTCGAGTGCTTTCCTCTCCCGTGCAAGCAATTGCGGTCTACAACTCAACCTCTCCATGCCATCCATGCCACCCTTCCACCACCACCGCACTCGACAGGAACACCTGTAGCGGTATCCCAATGTGAAAAACCAATACAGACGAGGAGGTATAACTATGCCGCCTTAGCCGTATTATGAGTCGTGGCATCCCACCTCTCCCAGCAGTGTCGCATAAGGAGGTATTTAGCATGGAAGCTGTGATAGAAAAACCCTGGTTGAAGCATTACGAAGAAGGGGTCCCGGCCACAATTGATTACCCCCGCACGGTGATGCCTCGGGTCCTGGCCGATACAGCCAGCAAGCACCCCGACCATCTGGCCATTATCTTCAAAGGAGGCAAGTTGACCTATGGTCAGCTCAACAAACTGGTAGACAAATTGGCCGCCGGGCTCCAAAAACTGGGCGTGAAGAAAGGTGACCGCGTGGCCATCCACCTGCCCAACTGTCCCCAATTTGTCATCGCCTACTACGCCACTCTCCGCATCGGCGGGATCGTCGTCCCCTGTAACCCGATATACGTGGCCCGCGAGATGGAGCACCAACTGAACGATTCCGGCGCAGAAGTGATTGTCACCCTGAGCGCCTTCTACCCCCTCATCAAGCAAATCCGAGACAAAACCCAACTGCGCCATGTCATCGTGGCCAAGATAAAAACCTATCTACCCGGTCTGCTCCGCTTCCTCTTCACCATTGCCAAGGAGAAAAAAGAAGGCCACGCGGTAGACATCTCCGGCGACGCCAACACCTATTGGTTCCAGGACATATTGGCCACCGCCCCAGAGCAACCCACACCGGTGGAAGTGGGATGGGATGATACAGCAGTGTTAATGTACACCGGCGGCACCACCGGCATCTCCAAAGGAGCGCAACTCACCCACAAAAACATCCTGGTCAACGCCGTGCAGTGCAAGTACTGGTTGAAGACCCCCGAAGCCACCGAGATAGTTTTGACCACCCTGCCCCTGTTCCACAGCTACGGGATGACCACCTGCATGAACCACGGCGTGTACACGGCCAGCACCATGATCCTGGTGCCCAACCCTCGCGACCTCAAGGACGTGCTGGAGACCATTAACAAGTACCATCCCACCATCTACCCTGGCGTACCGGCCATGTACGTGGCCATCAACAACGACCCAGGTGTCCTGGCCGGGAAGTACGACGTCAAATCCATCCGGGCGTGCGTCAGCGGAGCGGCCGGCTTGCCGGTCGAGGTGCAGAAGAAATTTGAGGAGATCACGGGCGGCAAATTAGTGGAGGGCTACGGGCTGAGCGAGGCCTCGCCGGTGACTCACGCCAACCCCATCTTCGGCGAGAACCGCGTGGGCACCATCGGCCTCCCCTGGCCCGATACCGAAGCGGTCATCATGGACCTGGATACCGGGGAGAAAATCCTGCCCCCCGGCGAAGTTGGCGAGCTGTGCATTCGCGGGCCCCAGGTGATGAAGGGCTACTGGAACATGCCCACCGAGACGGCCAATACCCTGCGCGGCGGCTGGCTGCACACCGGCGACATTGCCGTCATGGACGAGGACGGCTACTTCAAGATTGTAGACCGCAAGAAAGACATGATTCTGGGCGCCGGTGGGTTCAACATCTACCCCCGCGAGATTGAGGATGTACTATACGAACATCCCAAAGTCAAAGAAGTGGCGGCGGTAGGCGTACCTGTCGGTGAGAAGGGAGAGCGCCCCAAGGTGTTCATCGTCCTCAAAGAGGGTGAAACGGCCACCGAAGAGGAGATTATTGAGTTCTGTCGTCAAAACCTGGCTCCCTACAAAGTGCCCAAATTCGTGGAATTCCGCGACGAACTGCCCAAGACCATGGTCGGCAAAATCCTGCGCCGCGTACTTCTGGAAGAAGAGTTGAAAAAGCGACAAGGGTAACCCATTCCGCCCCTCGGCTGTCCATCTCATGTTCAACGCAGGCTGAAGACGAGAACCGAAGGAGAATCATCCCTATGGCCCAACTTGACACCACCATCACCGCCGTGACCGTCTACCCGGACCGCGCCCGAGTCACCCGCCAGGGCCAGACCGCTTTGGAGCCCGGTAGCCAGCGGCTGGAAATAGCGGACCTGCCTCTCAAACTCGATGCGGCCTCGGTGCGCGCCTCCGCGCGGGGCACCGCTCGCGCGCGTCTTCTCGGCGTGGAGGTACAACGCCATTTCTACACCGAGACGCCCGTTGAGCGCGTGCGCGAGCTGGAGAAGCAGCTAGAGACCCTGACCGACGAGCTATGGAGTCTCGAGGCCCAGGACCAGCTCCTCCAGCGAGAACGGGAGGCCCTGGAGGCTTTACTCGCCCAGAGCGAGCAATACGCCCGCGGCCTGGCTCTGGGCAAAACCACCACCAAGGCGCAGATAGCCCTCTTCGACAGCCTGCACCACCGCGCCGAGGGATTGAACACAGCCCTATTGGACCTGAGCATCCGCCGCCGTGAGCTAAAGCGCCGTTCACAGCAAATCCAGAACGAACTGGAGCTACTGCGGGGCTCAAAAGGACGCGAGCGCTACGCCGCCGTCGTCGAGGTCGAGGTAAGCCAGGCTGGCGAACTGACACTGGAACTGACCTACGTCGTCGCCGGTGCCGGCTGGCAACCGCTTTACGACATGCGTCTCTTGGAGCAAGACGCGCAGACCACTCTGGAGGTGAACTACCTGGCCCAGGTATCGCAGCGGACTGGCGAAGATTGGCCCGAAGTCGCGCTGACCCTCTCCACCGCCCGGCCCGCTCTGGCCGACACACTCCCCGAACTCACCCCCTGGTACGTCGGGCCGGTCCGTGCCGCCAGGCCTCCCGCGCCGCGCATGCTGAGGATGGCCGCCCCAGCAGCACCACCGGAGATGGAGCCGGAAATAGTCACCGGTGCCGTGGCGGAGGCCGAGATGGCCGAAGAAGAATTCAAAGTAGAAGCAGCCATGGCCGAAGTACGGTCCGAAGGACTCACCGTTACCTATCAAGTGCCCGGAACGGTCACCGTTCCCGCCGACGGCACATCCCGCAAAGTGGCCATGGCCCATTTCAATCTGACCCCGGAGCTGGACTACGTATCCGCGCCCAAACTGGTGGAGACCGCTTATCGCCACGCCAGCGTGACCAATGACAGTCCCCACACCCTGTTACCCGGCCCGGTCAACCTCTTCGTCGGTGACGAGTTCATCGGCGCCACTAAATTGGACCTGACCGCCCCCCAGGGAGAATTCGAGCTCTACCTGGGAATCGCCGACCGTCTCCAGGTGGTCCGGGAACTGAAAAAGCGCGAGGTAGACAAACGCTTCCTCGCCGACCGCCGTCGGCTGCGCTACGGCTACGAGATCACCGTGGAGAATCTCCTGCCGACCACGGCCACCCTCACCCTTCACGACCAGATTCCGCTGCCACGCCACGAGGAGATCAAAGTCAAGCTGGAGTCCGCCGAACCCAAACCGACGGAACACACAGACCTGAACCTGTTGCGCTGGGAACTCTCTCTGTCACCAGGGGAGAAACGAACAGTACGCTTCGAATTCACCATCGAACATCCGCGGGGCATGAGCCTGCTGGGACTGCCCTGAGCAAGCCAGGCGCCATCCAACTTCCGCCCCAAAACAAACGAGGCCAACGGAGATCGTCCGTTGGCCTCGTCTTCAGGTGTCAGGTGACAGTCACCTCCGAGGTGACTGTCACCTGCCTGTCACCTGATTTACCCCAGTTGCTGACTCAGAATTTCGGGAGGGACTTTGTCCGGCGACCAGTAGGTCTCCACCTGGGCCTCGGCCCGCAGCTCACTCAACCACTGATCAAAGGCATCGCTTTTGCGTCGGGCCAAGACACTGGGATCGAGCTCCCGCACTTCCCTCTCCAAAACCTGCATGATGTGGAAACCGTAGACACTGCGCACCGGGTCGCTTATCTCTCCCACGGGCAGGGTGAACGCCGCCTCCTCAAACTCAGCCACCATGCCGCCATCCCGCGCCACCCAACCGACATCTCCGCCCTGATCCTTGGAACCGGGGTCTTCCGATACCTGAGCAGCCAGCTCGGCGAAATCCGCACCGTTGCGCAGTTGCTCCACCAGATCGAGGGCTTTCTCCTCCGCTTCCTGCACTGCCTGCTCGTCGGCGCCGCTCTCTACTCTGATCAGAATATGGCGCACATGAGCCTGTTCCTCTTCAGTGGGCACGTCTTGGGTGACCTGCTCTTCCACCTTCTGACGCAAGAGGCTGGTCTGCACATTCTGCCGGAACTCCTCTTCCGAAAGCCCCGATTGCTCTTTCATACGCTTCAAGAAATCGGCGTACGCCTGCTGGAATTGCTCCTCGGTCATTGTGGTGGGAGTAGGCACAGAGGTAGCATCGGTAATCGTCTCCTGGGCCGAGATAGGGGTCGGCGTAGGCGTGGGAGGAGTGCGCAAGTAGCCGAACATCTCCTCGATGGTTGTCTGCACTTCCTCGTCGGTGACGGTGATGCCCTTTTGCGCAGCATACTGGCGTATCAGTTCATTTTCAATCAGACGATCCACTAGTTGCTCAGAAGGATCACCGACATAGCGCGCAACTCGTTGATAATAATCGGTCCGAATAGGCACCCCGTTGACCACTGCTATCGGGGCCGCTGGCTTGGCCACCAATTCCTGATAGAGTCCAAAGGCCAGAATGCCCACCACCAGAGCTGCCACAACCCCTACACTGGTCCAGATGATTCGTAACTGACGTTGAACCCTGCGGCTGCGTGCTATTTGCTTCCTGGTCAGGGGAGCCGGCTCCGCCTTTTTACCCTTTTTGCCTTTTGCCATTAATATTCCTCCACCCTTCCCTGGTTTTCACCATCAGACCGCCGCGGCCAGGTACGTAAAGGGCATAGGAGTGCAGTGCATCCTATGCCCTGTCACGCGCCAAGGCGGATTAGAATTTAGCCATAGCGACGTACATGCTCGGCGGCAAAGGGCAGGAGCGCCAGGTGGCGCGCCCGCTTGATGGCCACGGCCAGTTTCCGCTGATGCTTGGCACATGTGCCCGTCTGTCGCCTGGGCTTGATCTTACCCCGGTCGGTCAGATAGCGGCGCAGTGTCTCCACGTCCTTATAGTCAATGTGCTTCACGTGATCTACACAGAAAGCACACACCTTGGATCGCGGCCTATATGAGCGCCGACGAGAGCCAGAGCGCCGGACCGGTGCCTCCTCATCCCTTTCCTCGTTGTTGATTCTATCCTCAGTCAAAGTAACCTCCCTGACTTGAACTCATTGATTCAGGGGCACAGGGCCCTGTTAATCAAAGTACTCTTCCTCGCTGGTAGCATTGTCTGCGCCAGTCATGGGTGGTATGTCTACTTCCCGGCGGTTCCCCAGGATAATCATCTCGTTCGCCACCAATTCGGTACGATAGTGCTTCTTCCCGTTCGCGTCCTCCCAGCCCCGGGTCTG
>JACIWR010000212.1 GCA_014360845.1 Anaerolineae bacterium | reverse complement strand
CGTAGTCGAATCATCCTGAGCGGAGTGAGTCCCGAAGCGGCAGCGGAGGGACGAACGTAGTCGAATCATCCTGAGCGGAGTGAGTCCCGAAGCGGCAGCGGAGGGACGAACGTAGTCGAAGGATGACGAAAGAATGAGCCCCGCTAGCTGGTATCATGGATTGATTGGCTGGGAGCCGGGCAGCAATCTCCAAAAGAGCAGGAGGTCATCATGTTTGCACTTATCATGGCTGGGGGGAGCGGCACCAGACTGTGGCCCCGGAGCAGGAAAACACAGCCCAAGCAATTGCTTGATCTGGGTTCTGGCCGGACGATGTTCCAGGAGGCGTACGACCGTGTGGTACCCCTTTTCGGTGACGAGGGCATTTTCGTGGTCACCAGCGGGGAGTATGTGCCCATGATGCGCCAGCAGGTGCCGTCCATCCCCGCCGACAACTACATCATCGAACCTTTTGGGCGCGGGACGGCACCTTGCATAGGGCTGGCGGCCCTGTACCTGCGGCGCGTGGACCCCGAGGGGGTCATGTGTGTTCTCACGGCTGACCATTACATCGAGAAGGCGGAGAGGTTTCGGCGAGTGCTTCGCGCTGCGGCCCGCGTCGCCGAGGAAGGGCATCTGGTCACCCTGGGCATCAATCCCAGCTTTCCCTCCACCGGCTTCGGCTACGTGTGTAGGGGTACTGCCTTGGGCACGGTGGACGGCTTCGAGGTGTTCCGCGTCGAGAAGTTCACCGAGAAGCCGGACGCTGATACGGCGCGGCGTTTCTGTGAGAGCGGCATGTACTCCTGGAACAGCGGGATGTTCATCTGGCGCATCTCCGTCATCCTGCGCGAGTTCGAGCGCCTGATGCCTAATCTCTACGCTCAGCTCATGGAGATTGATGCTGCCATCGGTACGCCGCAAGAGCAGGCTGTGCTCAGCCGGGTCTGGCCGCAGGTGGAAAAAGAAACCATTGACTACGGGATCATGGAAAAGGCCGCCGATGTGGCCGTGATTCCCGTGGATATTGGCTGGAACGATGTCGGTAGCTGGTCTACCTTGCTGGATATTCTGCCCGCCGATGAAAACGGCAACGTGATCACCGGCCAGCACGTGGGCGTGGACACCCACAAGAGTTTGATCTACAGCCCCCATCGCCTGGTGGCGACGGTGGGATTGGAGGGGATGATTGTGGTGGATACCGGTGATGTGTTGCTTGTTTGTCCGCGAGAACGGGCGCAGGAGGTGCGGGCTTTGGTGAAGCGGCTACAAGAGGCAGGCCGCGACGAGTATCTGTGATATGCTTCAGGTGAAAAGAGCGTCTGAAAAGAGCGTCGTTTTGAAGGAGTGAGTGACGATGCCGACGATTATGGTAGAAGGGCCACCGCTAGACCTCGAACGCAAGAGGCGGTTGGTGAAAGGCCTCACCGAGGTCGCCGTGGAGGTATACGGAATCGAGCACATCACGGTGCTTATCCGGGAAAATCCGCCGGAGAATGTGGGGATAAGCGGGCAGTTGCTGGTGGACCGGCGCAAGGCCGGGCAGGCTGCGGCTTCCAAAGGGGAATGAGGTGATTTTTTCGCAGTCCCAGAGGAGTACGAAGGTGAATGTAGGGCGAGGCCATGCCCCGACGCATCCACGTCGGGCCGCGGGTCCGACCTACTTGGGGCGGCCTGTAGCTGAAACACGTGCTTTAACTCCACAGGTCGGATTCTTTCACAGTCCCTGAGGAGTACGAAGGTGAATGTAGCTGAGTTTGGCCGGATATTTGCTGAACAGCCTGTGGCGGTAGTCTACCTTTTCGGCTCTCAAGCGCGGGGCGATAGTGGCCCCTTGAGTGATGTGGACATTGCAGTCCTGTTAACCGGCCAGCCGACCGCCGAGGAATGCGCACAACAGCAGTTGGCACTCCTGGATAAGGTGACCGCATATCTGCGACGGGATGACGTGGACGTGGTGATCCTCAACCGGGCCCCATTGTTGTTGCAACATCGGGTCATTCGTGATGGAAAAGTACTTTTCTGTCGCGACGATCTATACCGCGTGCGTTACGAGGCCCAGACAATTATGGCCTATTTGGACTTCCGCTACTATCAGGAGCGGTATTTCGACGCCTTGAAAGATCGTATCCTCAGGGAGGGGTTAGGTGCTCGATATCGAGGGCATCGAGGCGCGGCTGGACAAACTGGATGAGTATGTCCAAGTATTAAAAGAGTTGCAGGGCGCAGCACGGTCCACCTTTCTTACGGACTATCACCTTTATGGCCTGGCTGAACGATACTTGCAACTTTCTATTGAATGTCTGCTGGACATTGGTATCATGTTGGTGACCGGTTTGAGACTGCGCAGGCCAGAGCGTCACCAAGATGTAGTGGATATTCTGGTCGAGGCTGGAGTGCTATCCCCAGAACTGGGGACACGGCTGGCCGGCATTGCTGGCTTTCGCAACATTCTGGTGCACGAGTATTTACAGATTGACCGCAATCTCGTTTATCAGAAGCTACAAGAGGGGATAGCTGATTTTGAAAATTTCGCCGCTGAAGTTGTGCGGTTTTTGCAACAGAATCGAGGAGATGACAAGGAGATCCTATGACTGAAGAACCCATCATTGGCTATTGTGTCAAATGTAAAACCAAACGGGAGATGCAAGACCCACAAGCGCTTTATCTGGAGAACGGCACCCCGGCCACGAAGGGCACGTGTCCCGTGTGTGGGGTAGGCATGTTTCGCATGGGGCGCACCCCGGCCCACGACGACCTGCCGCCGTACGAGCCGCCGCCCAAGGATGGACGGCTGGTCATTGTGGAGTCGCCGGCCAAGGCGCGCACCGTGGGCCGCTTTTTGGGGAAAGAGTACACCGTCCGTGCTTCGGTGGGCCACGTGCGTGACCTGCTGCGCTCCAAATTGAGCGTGGACGTGGACGACGATTTCAAGCCTCGCTATCGCATTCCCAATGAGAAGCGCGAGGTGGTGAAAGAGCTCAAACAAGAGGTCAAGCGGGCTGCCGAGGTCTACCTGGCCACCGACCCCGACCGGGAGGGCGAGGCCATCGCCTGGCACCTCATGGCGGCGGCGGGCATCACCAAGGATCAGGCTCGCCGGGTCGTTTTCCACGAGATCACCAAGGATGCTATTGAGCATGCCTTCAGCCAGCCCAGCGAGATCAACATGGATTTGGTGAACGCCCAGCAGGCGCGACGCATCCTCGACCGCCTGGTGGGCTATCAGATCAGCCCGCTGCTGTGGGAGCGTGTCCGCAATCGGCTGACGGCCGGACGGGTGCAGTCTGTGGCCGTGCGCTTGATCGTCGAGCGCGAGCGGGAGATTCAGGACTTCGTGCCCCAGGAGTACTGGTCTATCGAAGCCGAACTGACGAAGCAGGCAGACCTCCGGCGCAAGAAGCCGCGCACTTTCACCGCCAAGCTGTACCGCATTCGGGGCCAGGAAGTTGATCTCAAGAACCAGGCCGATGCTCAGGCCGTGGTGGATGAGTTGGAGTCGGCGGTCTACGTCATCGCCAACATAAAGCGCGGCACGCGCAGGCGCCGCCCTTCACCGCCGTACACCACCAGCACCATGCAGCAGGAGGCTTCTCGGCGGCTGGGATTCACCGCGCGCCGGACCATGGCCGTGGCCCAGCAGCTTTACATGGGTCTGCCCATCGGTGAGGAAGGCGAGGTCGGTCTGATTACCTATATGCGCACCGACTCGACCAACGTGGCTGAGGTGGCGCAGGAAGAAGCGCGTAAATACATCGGCGAGCGCTTCGGTCAGAAGTTCCTCCCCGCCAAGCCGCCCAAATACAAGACCAAGGCCAAGGGCGCACAAGAGGCGCACGAGGCCATTCGCCCCACCTCGGTTTTCCGCGAGCCGGAGGCCATCAAGAAATACCTGACTCGCGACCAGTATCGCTTGTACAATCTGATCTGGCAGCGCTTCGTGGCCAGTCAGATGTCCCCGGCGGTGATGAACACCGTCAGCCTGGATATCGCCGGAGTGCCCCAGGCAGAGCTGGTAGACGGGCAGGTGCCGGAATCCAGCTTGACCGAGATAACCTATCATTTCCGGGCTAGCGGCTCGAATGTGAAGTTCCCCGGCTTTCTGGTGGTTTACGAGGAGGCCAAAGACGAGGACGCCGAACCCAGCGAGGAGGAGGCAGGGCGCATTTTCCCGCCTCTGGTGGACAAGGAAGTGCTGGCCCTGTTGCGCTTGATGCCGGAGCAGCATTTCACCCAGCCGCCCCCACGCTACAGCGAGGCCACGCTGGTGCGCACCCTGGAGGAGTATGGCATCGGTCGGCCCAGCACTTACGCGCCCATCATTACCACCATTCAGAACCGGGGTTACGTCGTGCGCGAGGGTAGCCGCCTGTACCCCACCGAGACGGGCTTTCTGGTGAACGACATTCTGGTCAAGCACTTCCCAGACATCCTGGATTACGGCTTCACCGCGCGGATGGAGGAGGAGCTGGACCGCATTGCCACCGGAGAACGGGATTGGGTGTCCGTGCTGCGGGAGTTCTATGGCCCCTTCTCCGAGACGCTCAAGCGGGCCGAGCAGGAGATGGAGTACCTGAATCTGGGCGATGAGCCCACGGGTGAGATGTGCGAGCTGTGCGGTCACCCCCTGATCGTCAAGTGGGGACGCTATGGGAAGTTCATCGCTTGTTCCAACTATCCGGCCTGCCGCAACACCAAGTCCTTCTACGTTTCCCTGGGGATCAAGTGTCCGGAGTGTGGCGGGGAGTTGGCCGAGCGCCGCACGCGCCGGGGGCGTATCTTCTACGGCTGCCTGAACTATCCCGAGTGCGAGTTCACCACCTGGGATAAACCGCTGCCCACGCCTTGCCCCCAATGTGGCGGTCTGCTGACCGAGGGGCGCAAGGGTATGGCCAAGTGCCTGAGCTGTGGTGAAGAGATAGAACTGGAGGAATTGCCGCTGGAAGAGCCGGCAGAGGTCGAGGCTTAACGGCGTTCGAAGAAGCAACACCATTCGAAGGAAAGGAGCCCCAATGCGATTGAATAAGCTGCGCGAGAAACTGGCCGCCGATGGCCTTGACGCCATGCTCGTCACCAGACCGCAGAATATGCGCTACCTATCGGGTTTCAGCGGTGGGGACGGAGCTGTGCTGGTGGTGACTCAGCAGGCCGCTGTGGCCGTCACCGGATTCATCTACCGTGAGCAGATGCAGCGTGAAGCGCCCGACTGGGAACTGGTTGAAGCGAAGGGCAGACTGTTTCACGCGCTCCCCGAGGTGACCGCGCGTCTGGGAGTACGGCGGATTGGTTTTGAGAGCACGTATTTGACCGTGGATCAGCACCATGATTTGGCCGAAGCTCTGCCGGATTGCCAGTTGGTGCCCGTTAAGGGTATGGTGGAAGAGCTGCGAGCGGTCAAGAGCGAGGAGGAGATCGAGGCGATTACGAGGGCTATCGTCCTGGCCGACTCGGCTTTTGCTCACATCGTGAAGTTTATCCGTCCTGGCATGAAAGAAAGGGAAGTGGGCTGGGAACTGGAGAAGTACATGCGTTCCCACGGGGCGGATAAAGTGTCTTTCGACATCATCGTGGGCTCTGGACCCAACGGGGCTATGCCTCACGCCACTCAGTCCGAGCGCGTGATCCGTGCCGGGGAGCCCATTGTCATGGACCTGGGGGCGGTGGTGGACGGCTACTGTTCTGACTTGACGCGCACTATCGTCATCGGCGAGCCGGACGACACTTTCCGCACGGTCTACGACACGGTGCTGCGCGCGCAGGTTCATGCGGAGGCCAAAATCATGCCGGGTATGACCGGGGAGGAAGCCGATGGCATCGCCCGTGAGATAATCGTCGAGGCGGGCTATGGCGAGGCTTTCGGTCATGGTCTGGGACACGGGGTTGGTCTGGCCGTGCACGAGAGTCCCCGCGTTTCTTATATGCAGGGGGAGAATGTCCTGCAGCCGGGGATGGTTTTCACCGTGGAGCCAGGCATCTATCTGCCGGGCTGGGGGGGAGTGCGTATAGAGGATATAGTGGTTTTGCGCGAGGATGGGTGTCAGGTGTTGACCAAGGCTTCTAAGGAGCCTTTTGTACCTCTGTAGCCTGGTTCGCGGTGCCAAACGCGTAGCGGCGGGCGGCCCTTCGTCGGAGCTCGGGACAAGCCCTTCGTCGAGGCTCAGGACAGGCCCTTCGCCGGAGCTCAGGACAGGCCCTTCGCCGGAGCTCAGGACAGGCCCTTCGCCGGAGCTCAGGACAGGCCCTGTCCGCTAAGCCGACACCCTTCGATTCCACTCAAGGCGCAGCAGCGGTCGGTTGCTACGTCTCGCACCGAAGACTGACCTGGCATGTATCTTCTCAATAATTTGGGGTAGGGGCAGGTCTTGCACCTGCCCGCCTGGGCGACCGCAAGGGTTCGCCCCTACATTTTGAGAAGATACCCTGGCATTCTGATGGGTTCTTTTCGATTGCAGGTAGTAAGGGGCGTACCCACCCGGGTACGCCCCTTATTGTTGGATTGGGGATAACTGCTCGGGCTGGCGGTTGAAACCGCGCCATAGAGCCTACGGCTGGCTGTCCGGCTGGCCGAAGGCCTTCCGCCGCTCAGCCTGGGGCTTCGAGCTCCAGGCGAGGCTTTGTCCGCTTCGTAGTCGTCGAGGCAAGCCCCGGCGCTATGTTCTCGCGCCCGGCCCGTTATTCGTGTAGTACTACAACGTTCTCCAAGACGCCGATACCCTCGATTTCCACCTCCACGCGGTCTCCGGGGTAGAGGGGACCCACCCCGGCCGGGGTACCGGTCATGATTACGTCACCCGGCTCCAGAGTCATCACCTGAGTGATAAAGCGTATCAGCTCCGCGACGGGAAAGACCATCTGGCGGGTGCTCGATTTCTGCTTCACTGCGCCGTTGACCCGACATTCGATGGCCAAGTCGTTGGGCTTCAAGTCGGTGACGATCCAGGGGCCGAGGGGGCAGAAGGTGTCGAAGGACTTGCTCCGCGTCCATTGCCCGTCTTTGCTTTGCAAATCACGGGCGGTGACATCGTTGCCGCAGGTGTAACCCAGCACAAAGTCCAGGGCTTCTTCGGCAGAAACGTTCCGCGCGCGGCGTCCGATGATGGCGGCCAGTTCGGCTTCGTAATCAACCCGCTGTGAGATCGGCGGGTACACAATGGACTCGCCCGGCCCGATGACGGCCGATGGCGGTTTGAGGAAGATGAGCGGCTCGCTGGGCACGTCGCTCTCCATCTCGGAGGCGTGATCCGCGTAATTGCGCCCCACGGCGACGATTTTGCTCGGTGTGCAAGGGGCGAGCAGGCGAATCTCCGCCAGGGTACCGACTCTCTGTCCGCGCTCAAAAGCGCCGAATAAGTCCCCCTCAAGAAGATAAACCTCGTTGCCCTCGATCAGGCCATAGCGTTCTTCCTCTTGCCAGACGAATCTCGCGATTTTCATGCTGCTCCTCTCCTATGTGAAATGGGCTTGTTTGTTGAAACCGTTCCAGGCCAGGGAGAACAAAAGGGGCGGGCGGTTGACAATGGGGGCAGCGGACACGGTCTCGATCCACCGTGCGGTGGCTTCCGTCGCCCGCTGGAAACACGAGGCGGTGAAGGCGCGCAGTTTGGCCGCGCGCTCGTCGTTTTTCGCACTGCGCAGTTGGGCGTATGTCTCCTCTGCTTCGCGCAGGAATTCCGCCTCCAGGGCGTCTCGCTCGGCGCGGTAAAGGGACATACGGGTGGGATAGTCCCGGATCA
>JACIWR010000211.1 GCA_014360845.1 Anaerolineae bacterium | reverse complement strand
ACAAACCCCAGCCGAAGGAAATTGCGAAAACTGCGCGAAGATATGCAGATTATCTTCCAGGATCCGTACTCCTCTCTGAATCCCAGGATGACCGTGGAACAGACCATTATGGAGCCCCTCATCATCTCCGGTCGCTTCTCCCGGAAGGAAAGGCAAAGGGAAGCAGAGCGCTTGATGTCAATGGTTGGCATAGACCAGCGTCTCCGCCTGTCCTACCCTCATGAACTGGACGGCGGCAGAAGACAGAGAGTCGGCATTGCCCGTGCATTGGCATTGAATCCAAAGTTCGTCTTTTGCGATGAGCCGGTCTCTGCGCTGGATGTATCCATTTCGGCGCAGGTCTTGAATCTGTTGCAGGATCTTCAGGATCAATTCGGCCTGACCTACATGTTCGTCACGCACGACTTATCCGTAGTGCGCCATATTTCGGACGACATCTGCGTGATGTACCTGGGCCAGTTCGTTGAAAAGAGCCCCACCAAGGAACTGTTCAAGCACCCTTTGCATCCTTATACTCAGGCGCTCATCTCTGCGATACCTATCCCAGACATCCACCGCAAGAAGGAACGTATTATTCTTGAGGGTGAAATCACCTCCCCGATCAATCCAAAACCGGGTTGCCGTTTCGCCAAGAGGTGTAAATACGAACGCAAGGCGTGCCACGAGCCCCAACACCTTGAAGAGATAATGCCCAACCACTTCGTCGCTTGCTGCAGGGTGAGGGAAATCAACAACATCTGAGCGCCAGTGCGTTCGGGTATGACAGCAGCACACTGACCCGAGTGCAACCAGACACATGGAGTATCTTCTCAAAATGTAGGGGCGAACCCTTGCGGTCGCCCAGGCGGGCAGGTGCAAGACCTGCCCCTACCCCAAATTATTGAGAAGATACCACATGGATCATGACGGCAAGGCATTGGAGTACGAGTGAGCGGATAGCCCACGCGATTGAGGCCCTGAGAGACTGACTATTCACGCAGGTCGGGGTTGCCAACAGAGAAGCCAGCCAGAATGCGGTGGCAGTGGTGTATGGGTAGTCAACGGAAAGAGAGCGGAGCTTGTGGCTCCGCTGAAATGTCAGGGAGATATGGTTATGGCTATTGAGCGAATAGACCCCGCCCGGTGCACTGGCTGCGGGATATGTGTCAGCAGCTGCCCGGCGGATGTCATCCGGGTAGACCCAGGCACCAAGAAGGCGGTTATCACGTACCCCCAAGAATGCATAATGTGTTGCTGGTGCTTCGTAGAATGCCCCGAAGACGCTGTGTTTATCTCGCCTGTTATCAAGACGTCGCCTCTTTTCACCAGTTGGGGGTAGGGAGCTATGAACCAATCACATGAGGACAACAGATTTGAGGTTGATGTGCTGATCATCGGCGGAGGCATCGCCGGTTGCTTTGCAGCGATAAAGGCCGCAGAGCAGGGCGCCGACGTGCTCCTGGTTGACAAGGGATTTGTTGGCAAATCGGGACAAACCCCCTACGCAAGGGGCTTCATGGCATTCAACCCCGATTGGGGGCACAATTTAGATGCCTGGATGAACTACATCAACAAAACGAGCGAGTACATCAACAACCGGTACTGGACGGAGATCACAATCAGGGAATCGTACACCAGATACCAGGACCTGGTTTCCTGGGGGGTGCAATTTAAGAAGGGAAAAGACGGGCAACCAATCCGATACCCCACACCCCCCGGAGTTACAGAATGCCTGGAGATTGATGACAGGACCAGAGGCGAATACGCCCTCATTCTCAGGAGACAGGTGCTGAAGAGCGGGGTCAAGATTCTGGACAGGATCATGGTTACCGAACTGTTGAAGCAAGATGGAAGAGTCGTCGGGGCCATCGGCATGCCTCTGGATAGGTATGCCCTGTTCGTTTTCATAGCCAAGGCAACCGTCTTGTGTGTCGGAGCTTGTGGGTTCAAGCCGGCTGCGTATCCTCCCATTGTGCAGCTAACCTGCGACGGCGAGGCTATGGCTTACCGCGCAGGCGCGGAGATTCTGGGCAAGGAATTCGTGGACACGCATTCCACCAGAATGGACACACCTATCGGTATACCGAACATGCTTGGCCGAAATAAGGAAGTGCCGGATGATCTGCAAGTGCTCGTCGGTCCCGGCAGAGGCAAGCCAGAGATTAACGCGGAAGGTGATAAGATACCCGACCGTCCTGCGGAGGCATCGCATTATTTCTATACCTATCTTGAACGGGAGTTTGAAGCCCATGCCGGCCGGGCACCGATTTATACACCCACTCCGGCTGGCAACAAGGAAGTTGTTGGCGGCGCGTGCCTTGGAATGTCGCTTCGTAAGGCAGATGGTCTATGGCCGGCTGACAACAACTGCCGTTCCAGCCTCCCCGGTCTCTACGCCGCCGGTGACGCCCTCGGTAACATGCAAAACGGCGCTGTCTACGCGCTTCCTGGTTCTGCTATTGCTGGCAGTGCGGTGACCGGCACCATTGCTGGCGTGGCTGCGGCCAAAGAAGCCCTGCAAATGGGAAAGCTGACGGTGCATGAAGAGGAAATCGCCAGGGCGACACAGGTTGTGCATGCTCCCATAGAACGCAAAGGAGGCTTCAGCCCGAGATGGGTAACGCAGCTGCTCCAGAATACGATGATGCCGTATTTCATCTCGTACATCAAGAAAGCGGACCGCTTGCAGGCGGCACTCACCATCATCGAGTTCATGCAAGAACATCTTGTCCCCATGCTGTTCGCCCGAGACCCTCACGAGCTGCGTCTTGCCCACGAGACGAAAAACATGGTGCTCAGCGCCGAGATGAGGCTGCGGTCTGCTCTATTCAGAACGGAGAGCCGAGGCAACCACTATCGGGAGGACCATCCGCGCCGGGATGACCCTGATTGGCTGGCGTGGACAAAGATAAAAGAAGTGCGGGGCAAGATGACGCTCATCAAGGTACCCGTGCCCAAGGAGTGGTGGCCGGACCTGTCCATTCCTTACCAGCAAAGATATCCTTTTCGATTTCCGGGTGAATCTGGTGCAAAATAGAAATCGCGGTTCTCTGCGAACGCAGCCCAAACCGATACCCCTTCTCTCGCATTGACTGGGGTATCTGGCGCTGTGATGCCCCATTCGCGCCTCTGCTGAGGGACAGAATGAGTCAAGCACAACAAAAACATCTTGGCGCAACCGGTCTTGTGGTTCTCATCGCGTTGTTAAGCGCGTTTATACCACTTTCCACCGATCTATATTTACCCGCTCTGCCTGGGATGAGCGCATACTTTGGAGTGAGCGCGGACCGGATTAATTGGACCCTCACAGCCTTCTTCATCTGCTACGCCTTCGGCACATTAGTGTGGGGGCCACTCAGCGACCATTATGGACGCAAGCCGGTCCTTATCGCAGGACTGGGAATTTATATCGTCGCCAGCGCTTTTTGCGCGTTGACGCGAAGTGTGAACGGATTGGTCTTTTTCCGTGTTTTCCAGGCAATAGGCGGCAGCGCCTCCGGGACAGTAGCCACTGCCATTGTTAAGGATGTCTACAGGGGTAGAAAGCGCGAATCTGTTCTGGCCATTGTGCAGTCCATGGTTGTTATTGCGCCCGCCGTCGCACCGGTACTTGGTGCGTTTTTGCTGAAAATCCTGTCGTGGCGAGGCATATTTTGGACCTTGATGGGCATTGGCGCGCTGGCTTTGGGAGGCACCCTGTTGTTCGAAGAATCAATCCCCCAACGCACGCCTGGAATGCTGCTTCACAGTCTTGGACGTCTCGGCAAGGTACTGCAAAATCGCGGGTTCACAATTCTGGCAATCCTATTTTCGCTTGCAGGTATCCCAACCCCAGCCTACGTCGCCTCTTCCCCCTATATTTACCAGAATGGCTTTCATCTCAGCGAGCAGGTGTTCAGTTATTACTTCTCGCTCAACGCTCTAGGGGGGATCATCGGTCCGATGGTTTACTTGTGGCTATCACGGCGTTTCCATGCCGAGAAAATCATTCAGGCTTGCTTTGCTGTGACGGCCACAAGCGGTCTGCTGGTTTGTGTTCTTGGAAATCTGCAGCCATGGCTCTTTGCCTTATGCATTCTGCCAGTCGCACTCGCTGGTAGCTGTATGCGGCCACCGTCAGCAAACATGATGTTGGAGCAGCAAAAAGGAGATACTGGTGCAGTGTCTTCTCTGATGAGCTGCATGGGGCTGCTGATGGGCAGCGTGGGGATGCAGTTGATTTCCCTGCCGTGGGGCGACAGGATCATTGCCCTGGGCATCATCACCCTGGGCATTGCTGTTTTGAGTCTACTCGCTTGGCCGCTTGTGATCAGGCAGGTCATCCGGCTCCCCGGTCCGAGTACCCAAAATCAGCCATAGCGCGCCAAGCTGCAACCCAATTGCGCCTTGTGCGGGCCCGGTGCGGGGCGTGGGATGCACTATTGTTCACGTCGAGGGATGGAGGTCCTGCCCAGGGGGAGCGTACCGGCAAACCACCCTCACTTTTGCGTTATACCCGTCGCATCAGTTGACTTGACAGGCCAATGCCTTCGTGATACACTGCAGATAGTTTTGCCAGTGCATACCTGTATGACCACAAGCGCGGTAGTGGGTTGTAAATCTAGAATGGGGCCGGAGAGCCGGGTAATATAATGGCGTACGCCAGAAGTAGGGGAATGATGTCCATGAGGAGGGTTATGACCATGGAGCGTTACCACATTGATGAAACAGATGCCAAGATCATCGCCGCGCTGGACGAGGATGTTCGAAGTACTTATACAGCGCTGGCGAAGAAGGTCAACGTCGATCTGGTTACCGTCAGGCGAAGGTTAAAAAAGCTCCTTAAGAGTGGTGTCATACGACTTGGAGTTTTGGTGGACTATTCAAGAATCGGGCCATCGCTACATGTTCTATTCGCCTTCAATATACGTTCCAATGATGTGGACTCAGTGTTGCAGGAAATAAGTAAACTGCAGCAAATCAGGTGGGTCACGTCTGTTACTGGGCGGTTTGATGCGATAGCCTTGGCCCGTTTTTCCTCTTATGAGGAGCTAGGGGATTTCATTCACAATGATCTAAACCCTATCAAAGGGATATTAAGGTCTGAGACCTTCGTGTTTCTGCGCAGACAGAAGAGTTTTTACTCACCACTCGAGAATTCGTCTAAAGACTCGTTTCTCATTACATGAAAAGGACCTCCATCCGCCAGCCAATACCGATCACATCAAAAGGAGCACAACGGACTCTCAATAATTTGGGGTAGGGGCAGGTCTTGCACCTGCCCGCCTGGGCGACCGCAAGGGTTCGCCCCTACATTTTGAGAAGATACCTTGCGCACCTTGTTGAAGGAGTAGGCCGCCTCGCCGCTCAACACTTTCTTCTCCAGGCACATCATATCCTGGATGGCCTTGAGTTCGGCCCTGGTGGCCTTCTTCTTGTCGGGGACGCGATGCCCGTAGGCTCCGGCGTAGTGGAGACAGCCGTGCCTGGTGGGACAGGAAGCCACGTAGCGGGTCCACCACAGCACCATAGAGATCACACCCCGGTTGATCTTCTCCTGGGGTTTGCGCAGCTCGTGCCGCAGGATGTCGGCGGCCTCGCCTTCCACCTCGGCCACCAGTTTGGCGTGGAGACCTTCAGGGGCTATCCAATGCACCTGCACGTGCTTGGGTGGCAGGTCGGCATTGAAGTACTCCTTCGGGCGGTGGATGGAGACCGGCCCCAGCAGTCGCCACAGGCGGTTGAGGTTGGAGACGCTGGGGATAAGCCGCCGCCGTCCTACCTGAAGCGTGTCGGCGAATTCTTTGGTCACGTACTGGAAGGTACCGAACTGCTCCAGGAAGCGGGCCGAACCGCCCCGATAGGGGAAAGGCCAGGCCGGACTGCCGAAGCCCAACAGCCAGCCGGCGGTCCAGTACAGGTCGGTGATGTAACCCTTCATCCAGGTGCCGGTCAGGATCGCCCGGCCGTTCCCGCGCAGGCCGCGGATGGCCGCGCCACGCAGGCTCAGCTTGCTCTTGGCCTCCTGAGCTTCGTCCACCAGCACCGCCGAGAAGAGCTTTTTGATGCGCGGGGCCAGGGGAAAACTGTGGTAGGTGGTCAGGCGCTTGCCCTCGGCGTCGTGATACTGTGACGCGCCCAGGGTCCAGGCCCGATAGCCACACTTGCGGCACATGCGCGCTCCGCCGTCGCCTTCACCCCGCCAGTCTTGCCCCTGGGCTCCGCACCGGGGACAGGCGGTGACCACCTGCTTGCGTGCCCGGCCACACTCGCTGCACCGCGCTCCGGTGTTGACCACGATGCTCTCCAGGTTGCCCTCCTCGTCATAGTGCTCGCACTGCCACTCGTCGAAGATACCCATGTGATCACCCAGGGAGAGGTCGGTGTAGGTGTAGCTGAGGACGTAGAAGCGGGTATTCCCGGGTTTCTGCGGCGGTTGAGGCAGCTGCTCGAGTCGGGCTTGCAGGGCAGCGATCTCGGCCTCGGTCTCGGCGATCTCGGCCTCGATGTCGCCGCTGGCCTTGCCTTTGGCCTGGATGTCGCGCAGGTTGCGGAGATGGCGACGTTTCCTGGCCAGGGCCTGCTCCGTGCTCAGGCGTTGTCCTTCCAGGCGCACTATCCGCATGTCTTCCTCGGGTACGTACCCTTTGGCCCGGGCGTTGTTGACCCGTTGCCGGGCCTGGCGGATGCGGCGGAAGTAGGCGGAGTAGGCCCGCTTCTCGGCCCGCAGGCGGTTGACCTGGCCGTGGGTGAGTCAGAAGACAACGAATGCCCGCAAGGGCATTAAGACACATTTTCTTGACACCAGAGAACAGCTGTGCTATAGTGAAAGCATGGACGCGCTTCGCTTTCACAGCATCAATCCGGAAGAGAACCGCTATCGTTTCTACGTCATCCTCTGGATGCAAACCCTGTGGGGCACGTGGGCCGTTGTGCGCCGCTGGGGGCGGATCGGCGCAGATCAGACCCACGAGTTGATCCACGAGTGTGCGGACCTGGATCAGGCATTGTGGGTGGCCGCCGAGCAGATCGAGCGGCGGCTGAGAAGAGGGTACAAACTTGTCTGAAGCAAAAAGCCCGGCTTCTCCGTCGGGCTTCTTACTCTCATCTGTAACAAGTCGGGGAACAAAGCGTGGTTATCTCAGTGCGCGATAGGTGTCCTCCCTGCGCCGGGCCACGCGCGCCACGATGATTACCTGCTCGTCGTCCAGCACGATGTAGATTACCCGGTAATCACCAACCCGCACGCGATAGGTCGCCGGCCCTGCTGCTTTCACGGATACACAACCGGACGGGCGAGGGTCGTGGGCCAGGGCATCAATGGCCGCTTCGATTCTGGCCCGATCCTGCCGTGGTAACCGGGCCAGAGTTTTCTGCACCCGCCGTTCAACCTCGATTCGGTACACTAGCCCCGCCTTGCCGCCAGTTCTGCCTTGACCTGGTCCCAAGGCACGGTCTCACCGGCTCGATAGGCTTCCAGGGCCTCGTGGGCCGCCAGGGCATCCTCCAGGTCTTCCAGAAGTTCCAGGTCCTCAATACTGATCACGGCTGCCTTGGGTCGGCCACGGCTGGTCACCACGATCCGCTCCCGGCCAAAGGCTACCCGGTTGAGGATCTCGGACAGGGCGTTTTTCAGCTCACTTACGCTGACACTCATTGTACCACCTCCTGTCAACTCAGACTTTCAAAGCCATTATACCCTTTATGGCCTGAAAAGTCAAGAAATATCGCTACCTCTCCCCATACAACTGGTCTAC
>JACIWR010000210.1 GCA_014360845.1 Anaerolineae bacterium | reverse complement strand
GGAACAAGCCTTCCTCAAATCCCGCCCCCAAAGTGAAATGCCCCCTGTTTCCCAATTTGACACCAATCCCCCAATCTGGTACACTTACATCTTGCATCCTGCATCGTCCGAAGGGAGAAATGTGTCCTTGCGATCTATACTCAAGTGGCTGATTCTGCTGGTAGCATGTGTGGAGCTGTTTTTCGGCCTGACTGCTTGCCTCTCCCGCGCTCTGCTCTATGATGTGGACGTCTATCCGCCGACTATCTCGCCCAATGCTGACGGGCAAGACGATGTGACTCTGATCCAGTATAAGTTGCGCCGCAACGCCAATGTCTCCATTTACCTGGTAGACTCAGCGGGCGAGAAGCATTACTTCCGCCGCGATCGCCCGCGGTCTCGCTCCACGGGCAGTGGGTATCGCGTATATTTCGGCGGGGTAATTGATCGTTCTGAGGGCGACCTCATCCGTGCCCGCATGTTGCCCAGCGGCGAGTACACCCTGGTCATCGAAGCTACTGATGAGCGCGGTTACACCGAGCAGGTCAGCAGGCCCTTGACCCTGGTGGATGCGGATACCACTTATCCGCAAATCCTGGGCTTTGGGGTGGACCATCACGAATTCACGCCTAACCGGGATGGGGTCAATGACCGGGTGAAGATCAACTACGACTTGACCAAAGAGGCTACCGTTTTGGTCTATCTCATCGGAGAGGATGGCATCAAGTATCCCATCGCTGAGGACGAGGGGCCGAACAGCATCGTCGAGCCGGGAGCAGTGGGCACTCACCGTTATGATTACGAGGGTGGGGTGGACCTGGGCGCGCAGCCACCACCCGATGGCACTTACACCCTGGTCGCTTTGGCCGAGGACAAAGTGGGCAACAAAGAGATGGTGACCGATACCCTGACCATCAAAGATGGCGGGGTGCCCTGGGCGCGCATCGTTGGCCTGGAGTGGGAGGTATCGGATACGATAATTCCTTTGGGGGGTACTCTGTGGTTTACGGCCACCGTGGAGAACTACGGCAAGACCCCCATTCGTACCACCGGCCCTGCGGCGGGAACGGTGTACACCAGCGATCAGAACTTCAACAGCCTGGGATGGCATCAATCTTCGGGAGCCTGGCGCTTCGGTATTGATTGGGCCAGCAACCCTGCTTATCCTTACCCCTTCCGCTGGGCCTTGGGTCGCCCCGAGGAACTGCGCGCCGAAGTAGTGGATGGTGAGACCTTCTACTATCTGGACCCCGGAAGGCGGGTACAGATCACCGGTGGAATCACCATCTTAGACCCCCTGCCCCGTAACCCGGATGAGTTCTACGCTGGCCTGATTCACGAGGACGTGTGGGTGGTCAACGATCACGTGGATTCTCACTGGATCACCGTAGATGCGCCGCCCTCTGGCCCCTGGAACCAGAAGTAGTGAGCTGTTGTCAAAAGCCCGCTTTCCCTTCGAAAGCGGGCTTTTTTGTGCGCATCTGTTTACCGCCGGGGGAGCAGTAGTCATCCTGAGCGGAATGAGTCCCGAAGCGGCAGCGAGGGGGCGCACGCAGTCGAATCATCCTGAGCGGAGTGCGTCCCTGAGCGGCAGCGAGGGGGCGCACGCAGTCGAAGGATGACAAAAGACCGAGTCCCGCATCCTTCGACTACGCTGCGCTCCGCTCAGGATGCATCTTCGACTCCGCCGCGCTTCGCTGGGTCAGGTATTACATCTGCTCTACCTGCTGCTCATCGCGGGCGCGAGCCTCGTGCGCCGGACGTTGTGGGGGTGTACCCCAGTCCGCCGTAGCCGACTCAGGATAGATGCGGCGGGCGAAAATGAGATAGCCGGTGTGAGCAACCATGCGGTCCATGGGGCGTAAGCGGGCTGCAATGGCTTTGTATGGACGCAGCAACAACTCCTCCACCTCGATAGCGGAGAAACCGTGGTCTGGCAGGGCCTGGATGAGCTGCACCACCTGATTGGTGGTGGGCACGATGCTGCCGAAAAAACCGCTGCCCTTGAGGGCGGCTGCTGCCTGGGCCAGATAATCCCATGGCCGGCGCACGTCCAAAAATAGGGCGTCTACATCGCGTTCGTCAAAGCCTTCGGCAATGTCACGTTCTTTCAGTTCGACGAATTCTCGCAATCCGACCCAGTCCAGGTTTTTGGCTGCCAGTTGTAACACGTCGGGACGCACCTCGTAGGAGTATACGCGACCATGGGGGGCTACGGCGCGGGCCAGGGCCAAAGTCAGACCACCGCTCCCGGTGCCGGCCTCGATCACCCGCCGTCCCGAGGTGATGTTCATCTTTAGGAGCACATAGCCGATGTCCTTGGGGTACATTATCTGCGTCGTGCGCTTGATGTCTTGTATCAAGTCGCTGAGGGATGGTTCCAGCACCAGAAAGGGGTAACCCAGGTGGGAGAGCACCTCGCGCCCCAGGGGTTGGCCCAAGAGGTCATCGTGGCGTAGCACCCCACGATGGGTTTGCAATTCGCTTCCGGGGTACAGGCGCACCAGGAAGCGCTTATAATCTTTGGCGATCAGAAGGACGAGATCACCTTCTTGAGCGATGTTCACCGTTGGCCTCCTTCGGAGTTTGGAGTTGCGCCCATTATAACCTATGCTGAACAGGTGCGCAAGCCGGGTTGTGGTGTGAAACGGCCGGCGCGGCAGTGGATTCCATGGATACGACAACTGCTCGCAGTTGTCTTAAATAACAAGAGGGATGGACCAGAAGCGGGCCATCCCTCTTCACTGCTGCCTCAGGCTGGGGATGCTTGTTATGGGTAGTTGTAGAAAATCAGAGGCATATACACCGTGTAATTGCCGGCAGCGGGCAGGGGGGCCGGGTCCAGGTAATTGGGTATGCCATCACCGTCGGAGTCGCCCGTGCCCTCCTCGGCATCGTACCAGCCATCGCCATCGCTGTCCTCATCGAGGAAGTTGGGCACCCCATCGCCATCGGCATCGTCCAGACCTTCCACCTCGTTAGGTATGCCATCGCCGTCACTATCCCCGGAGACCACTTCGCACACCGCTCTAGGGCTTTGGCGTTCGACCTCTTCGGCGCTGCTCACCGTGGCCTCGTTGGACACCTCATCGCCCACCGAGAGAGCCGTGACCTGGACGCGGAAGATCAGGGTCAGGGATTCGCCCCTGTTCAGGACCTCGGCGCGGGCGGTGAGATGTATACCTTCGCTCACCAGTACGCCGTTGATGACCTGGGCGCTGCCGGGGATATATGTGGTCCCGGCCGGGACGTCGTCGTGTATCTCCACGCTGGTGCGCGGGGTGCTGCCCATGTTGGTGACAGTGATGGTGTATTCGATGGCGTCCCCCAGGAAGGGCTGTTCTTCTTCCAGCGTGCCGGGGGCGAAGCCGACGAGGACCGGTTGGGCCCGGATTACACGCCATTCTTTGCTGATAGCGAAGGCACTCGGCGCTATGCCGTATCCGAAATCGGCGTCATCGCGGTCTTCGCCAGGAGCCAGGGTGCAGGTAAAGGGCAGATTCGCGGTGATCAGCTCGTAACCGACGGGTATGGTGGTCTCGTCAACGGTCACCTGGTATTGACCGGCGGGCAACCCGGTGAAGTCGTAGTGGCCGGAGGCATCGGAGATTTGAGTGGCTATCCAGGTCTCGTAGGTGCCGTCGTTATCCTCGTCCCTGTGGAGATGTAGCGTGACGTCGCTCAGTCCCATCTGTTCTCCATCGCCGTATCTATACCATACCTCATCGCCGATGGAACCGCTGTCATCATAGCCGAAGTCCACGTCGTAGCGTTCTTGACCTGCTGCCAGCTCTATAGACACGTCTTTGCTGCCTACGGTGAGAGCATACCCTGCTGGCAGAGTGCTCTCGTCCACGTTGATCCGGTAGACGCCGGCGGGCAATCCGCCGAAAGCGTACACGCCGTCGGGGCCGGTCAACGTAGTGCTCAGGAGCTGCCCCTCGCCTGTGGTCAGCCTCACGGTGACGCCTTCGATGCCCGTCTCTCCTGCGTCCCGGACCCCGTCGCCGTTGGCATCGTGCCATATCAGGCCGCCCAGGATGCCACTATCATCGTAGCCAAAATCGGCTCCCGTGATTTGCTGGCCCCAGTCCAGGGTGACGGTGAGCGGTTCGTTGTTGGTGGTCAGATGCAGGCCGGGGGGCAGGGTGGCTTCGTCCACATCCACAGTGTAGCTGCCGGGGTAAAGCCCGTCGAATTCGTAAGCCCCGTTGCTGCCGGTGACTGTGGCGGCGAGGAGGGCGCCGTCGGCGTCGAAGAGGTTGATGGTAACGCCCTCCCAGCCATGTTCCTCGCTGTCCTGTTCACCGTCGGCGTCCGCATCGTGCCACAGGTGCCCGCTGATGCCCCCGCGAACGCACATGGGCTGCTCTTGCGCGGCGTTGATGGCGTACAGATACATGTCGGTCGAGCCGATGTAAACGGTCCCTTCGCAATTGATAGCTGGCGATGACCATATCTCGCCATTGGTATGATATTTCCACTTCAACGTGCCGTCGGGGTTGATGGCGTACAGATGACCATCTTTGGAGCCAACATAGATCACCCCGGCGGCGTCTATGGCCGGGGAGGAACGGACATCGCCCCCGGTGCGATACGTCCAGAGGGGAGTGCCGTCCGCGGCTACAGCGTGCAGGTGGTTGTCGTCGGAGCCGATGTAGATATGGCCCTCGGCGTCAACCGCCGGGGAGGAGAAAATTTTGCCCCCGGTCTGGTAGGCCCATTGGATGACCCCCGCATCGCCCTGGTCCTGGACGGCGATCAGGCTGTTGCCAGCTGTGCCCACGTAAATCATGGAGCCGTTGACCGCTGGCGAAGAGTAGCTGATGGCCTGGCCCAATTCAACGCTCCACTTGAGGGTGCCGTCGGGGTGGAGAGCATATAAGCGACCATTCATCGCCCCCACGTAAATGGTGCCGTCGGCGGCCAGGGCGGGCGAGGAGTAGATTGAACAGCCGGTGGGAAAACTCCACAATAAAGTGGCTGCGGAACCGTCGTCGCGCAGGGCGTACAGGCGGCCATTGAGCGCACCAACGTAGATGGTGCCGTCGGGGGCGATACCCGGCGACGATCTGACATAACCCCCCGTGGTGAACGTCCATTTGACGGTGTAAGTATCGCCGTTGTCCTGGAGGGCATGTACTTTCTTATCGTCACCCCCTACGTAAATCGTCCCATCCGCGCCGATGGCCGGCGAAGAGTGGAAGTGCCGGCCGGTGACGTATGACCAGCGGAAGGAGCCTGCTGCTCCGTCGTCACTGATGGCGAACAGGCGGTCGCCGGTGCCCGTGCCCACGTATAAGGTGTGTCCATCAGGGCCAATAGCGACGGAGGACCACCACACGCGGCGGCCAGGGGTGAGAAAAGCCCGCCATTTGAGGTCATTGGTCTCCGAGCCGAGAAACGGGCTGCGGCCGGTGTGCTGAGGATTCTGGCGGAACATGGGCCAGGGGCTATCGGCCAGACCGAAGCTCCCCTCTGCCCAGGCGAGAGGATAATACCAAGAGGACAGCGCACCCATAATAGCCAGCGCACTGAGTAACGTGATGAACAGATGAAATGCGCGGCGCATTACGCAATGAATACGACGATGTTTGAGCATGTTGCCTATACCCTAATTGACTGGACGTCATGATAGCGTCCAGGGCTTGATCACCTCCCCCGGGTGCGCCTACCCAAATTCTAGCATGGCAAGGTTAGAGGGAAGTAGGGAATTAGTTAGAAATTTGTTAGAATTTTAGTGCGTTATCCAAAAAGACCCCTGCACCCGGCTTCTTCGGGAGTTACAGCGCTCCGGGGGAGGGAGCTGGAGCATCCACACAGGAAGCACGGGTGCAGGGGTAAATAAAGTGTATGGGTATGTTTGTTGTATATCTACGGTACATTATAATACGAAAAGTCTGGTTTTGGGGTCGAGAATCAGTGGAGTGGGGGTGGAGATTGGGTGATGGGATATAGAGTGGTGCGGGGCTTTTCGATCTTTTTCGATTTCGATCTCGCGGAGTTCAACTCCGCGAGATCGAAAAAGGGCCATGCCCCGCCGCATCCGCGTCGGGCCGCGGGCTCGGCCTGCTTTAGGCGGCTCGTAGCTGAAGCGCGTACTCGATTTCGCGAGTGGCTCGTCCCGCAGTACAATTGCGGGACATCATGGGATGTCCCGCTAAGTGCTTGCTCTATTGTAGAGATGTGGTATAATTTCTTATATTTCACAAGACCTTGTTTAAGGCATGCCGAGCAGACTCGTGCCTGGGTCTCACACATCAAAACAGGGGGAATCACTACTATGCGGGCAGTTGACATCATTGCCAAGAAGCGCGACGGCGGCGAATTGACCAAAGAAGAAATCGAGTTCTTTATCCAGGGTTACACGCGGGGGGATATACCCGATTATCAGGCCGCAGCCTGGGCTATGGCCGTGTATTTACGAGGCATGAGTAATCAGGAGACGATTAATTTAACTCTGGCTATGGCTCATTCGGGTCGGATATTGGATTTGCATCAGGCTGCCCCCTTTGTAGTGGACAAACATTCCACCGGCGGGGTAGGAGATAAGACCACCATCATGGTGGCCCCGTGGGTGGCTTCCTGTGGATTGCCGGTGGGCAAGATGTCGGGCCGGGGGCTGGGGTTCTCCGGGGGCACGCTGGACAAGTTGGAATCTATCCGCGGGTACAAGGTGCCCCTGAGCGTGGAGGAGTTTCTGACCCAGCTTCGCGATCACGGGGTGGTGGTGGCCGGGCAGACGGCGGATCTGGCCCCTGCCGATGGTAAGCTGTATGCCCTGCGCGATGTGACGGCCACTGTGGCCTCATTGCCTCTCATCGCCAGTTCGGTGATGAGCAAGAAAATCGCCAGCGGAGCCGACGCCATCGTCCTGGATGTGAAAGTGGGTAAGGGTGCGTTTATGCGGACGGTGGAAGAGGCCGTCGCTTTGGCCCAGATCATGGTTGAAGTGGGGCAGGGAGTGGGCCGCCGGGTGCGGGCCGTCATCTCGGATATGAATCAGCCGCTGGGGCGGGCCGTGGGTAACGCCCTGGAGACGGCGGAGGCTATGGCAGCCTTGCGCGGTCGCGGCCCCGAGGATTTTGTCGAGCATTGCCTGGTCGTGGCCGAGCAGATGCTTATCCTGGGAGGCAAGGCCGAGGACAAATCCGCGGCGCGGCGTATGCTGACCGAGGCCCTGGAGTCTGGTCGAGCCTGGGACAAATTCGTGGAGTGGATCACTGCTCAGGGGGGCGACCCGGACGTGTTGACCGATCCGCCGGACCTGCCCCGCGCGCGGCTGATTGAGGAGGTGCCGGCCCCGCGCAGCGGTTACATTGCCGGCCTCGACGCTCGTCAGGTGGGCCTGACGGCGGTGCTTTTGGGCGCAGGACGGGCGAAGAAGGAGGACACTATTGACCTCTCGGTGGGAGTGGTGCTGGCGGCCAAGATCGGTGATTACGTGGAGAAAGGCCAGCCGCTGTTGACCATTCACGCCAACGACGAGCACCGGCTGGCCGAGGCCCGCGAGCATCTGCTGGCCGCCTACACCTGGAGCGAGGAACCGGTTGAAAGGCCGCCTTTGGTTTATCAGGTTATCGGCTGAGGCGATAATGCTGAGAAGCACCATTGGCGACACAATGGTGCTTTTTGGATAATCCGAGGTGCGAGGTGTTGGAGATGGCTGGACCGATTCGCTTGTTTGTGAGCAGCAGTCCCGATTTGGCTCCGGAGCGGGAGATAGTAGGACAGGCGGTCGCGGAGCTGCCAATCTCCGTGGG
>JACIWR010000021.1 GCA_014360845.1 Anaerolineae bacterium | reverse complement strand
GTAGGACGGACTCTCCAGCCTGTCTCTCGCGGGCTGGAAAGCCCGCGTTACGTAGGACAGACTCTCCAGCCTGTCTCTCGCGGGCTGGAAAGCCCGCGTTACGTAGGACAGACTCTCCAGCCTGTCTCTCGCGGGCTGGAAAGCCCGTGCTGCAGAACTCAAGCCAGATGCTCGTAGAAGGCCTCTGGCTTGAGCTCTTTGAAATCGCCCTGGCGCGCCAGATGCCTCCTGATGTCCAGACAGAGGTGGCATTTCGAAATGTAACCGGCCTGCTCCTGGTAGCCGAACTGCTGCCCCAGACGGTAAAGCTCCCCCAGGTTGGTCAACAGGGCAGCAAGCACAGGTCGCTCATCCAGATTGATGCCCCGGCAGATGGCGTCCAGGTCCCGCGCATCCCCCAGGGACAGACCGCCACAGTAACCGGGGATGAAGTTGCCGTAGTTGTCCACGTGGATGTGCCAGTCCCTGATCAGCTCCCGCCGGCACGAGGCCCCTAGAAAGCGGCTCGCCGGATAGCGCGCGTAGAGGGCAGCGAGTTTGTAGGGCACTCGTCCACTGGCGAACAGTTCCACGTATTGCAAGCCCCACCCCGCTCTGGCCAGGTACTCCTCGAAAGCCAGCGTCCCCCGCAAACCAAGCGCCTTGAACTGCTCGTAGAAAAAGCGCTGGTAAACGATGGCGTTGTCGCCAAAGACCTCGCGGCTTATCCTCACCGCTCGCTCCGTGCGTTCGAAAGGTATCTGCTCCAGGATGAAGGGGTTAGCGCTGATGAGAATGCCGTCCAATCCGGCAGCTTTGAGCCTGGTCAGCTTCTCCCTGGTCACCTTATCATCCCGACACCAGAAGGCATTGGTCTCGACAAAGGTCGTGGGAACCCCCAATCGCCTGGCCGTCTCCGTGAGCTGGAGGAGCAAGTCAAAATTGAGAAAGGGCTCACCGCCAGTGAAATGAATGCCCTCGTTGACGCCGACTCTGCCCGGATGAGGGTACTTCCCCCGCATCTTATCGGCCAGTTGGGCCAGGATCAGCCCGGCGTCTTCTGGGGAGATCCAGTCCGCCGGCCACTGAGGTGAGCAGGCGTACATGCAGTGCTTACAGGTGTTGGTGCACTTGTACGAGAGGAAAATGCCGCCCGAAAACGGCTCTGGTATGGGTAATTTATTCATGGTCATAAGCCCCTGTCGCGCTAAGGGTATCGCTTTGTCATCCTCGGCGGCCCGCCATGGCCGGAAAAATCGCATTTTTCAGGGGTATTATATCACATCGCTCTTTCTTGTCTAATCAGGGCGGATGTGGTAGAATGATGGTCGGCTTTGCCCGCCGCGTCGGGTAATCAACCCGATCTACCATGACAAACGGAGCTGTGGAGGAGAAGACATGGAATGCACCCAACAGAAAAATCTGGCCCAGTGCACCTGCACTTATGAACCTTGCTCGCGCAAAGGCAAATGCTGCGAGTGTATTGCTTACCACCGCGCCCATGGCGAATTGCCGGGATGCCTTTTCCCGCCGGAGGTGGAACGCACTTACGACCGCTCCATTCGCCGCTTTGTGCAGGTGTACAGCAGCCGCAGCAGGACGTTCTGAGTCTGAAGCGGTCCCAAGCGACGGGAAGGATGCACGCATCATGGGTAGCAGATGGCGAGTCTGGCTCCAGGCCGGACTCGTGACAGCCTGCCTGGTCTCGACTGTGACTGTGCTGGCCCAGGAACCGCTGGATACGGTGTACGCCGTCACCTTGCGCCAGGCTGCTCAGGCTCTGGGGCTGGACGGGAACATCTTCTGGGAGTTATCGCCGGCCAGCACCTTCGACTACAACAACTACTGGATCACCTCAGGGGATGGGGCCCACGTCCTGCGTATCGAAGTCGCGCCCAGTGAAGAGGACGCTGTCAGCCTGCTGGCCCTTTACAGTGGGGAGGAGATAACTTTCCGCGGTCAACCCGGTCGTCACCTGGCGCAAGGGGGAAACACCCCTTTTGAGGGTTACGCCTGGCGCTGCGGTCCGGCGATTTTTTCCGCCTCTTCGCGGGATCCCGTCGTCGCTGAGCGCCTGGCAGAAGGATTCCATACCATCGCCGTGGGGGCCGACTTGTGCCCCCCGGTCACCGCCGAACCGCTGCCGACTCCGACAAGCCCTGCTTCCACCAATCCGACGATTGCGCTTTGCCCGTCGCTGGCCGTCGCCGGACTGGTACTGACCGTGAGCTGGCTGCTGACCCGATTCACCCACTGAGCGGACGACTACCGATGCAGCGACTACGGACATAGGGTGGCGGCGGGGCTTGTCCCCGCCGACTGCATTATGCCATGCCGCTGATTTATGAAAGTCCCGCCTGGGGCTTTGAGCCCCAGTGAACGGGATTGCGCGGTAAGAAACCGCGTCTACTATTGCTATCCCTCAACAACACTCAAATAGGGAAACTACCCACCTTTCAGGTTCACCTTTATGGATACCAAATATCTGGAAACTCTCGAACTACCTAAAATTCTGGAACGAGTAGCTGAATACGCTTCCTTCTCGGCGGGCCGGGAGCTGATCCTCGCCCTGAAGCCCACCTCTGACCTGGAAGAAGCCCGCCGGCGTCAGGGCGAGACCCGCGAGGCGCTCTATTTCATAGACAGCCAGGGGGGCGTCTCACTGGGTGGAGTGCACGATGTGCGGCCCCTGGTGGAGAGCGCTTCACGGGGAGCGACTCTGTTGCCCGGTGACTTGCTGGATATACGCAGCACGTTACTGCGCGGCCAATCCCTGAAGCGCACGATCACCCGCCAGGCAGCGCAGTTGCCCCTGCTGGCGGCCATCGCGGCCCGCCTCGAACCCTGCCCGCACGTCGCGGCGGAAATCGGGCGCTGCATCAACGATCAGGCGCAGGTAGTGGACGCGGCCAGTCCACGCCTGGCCCAGATCCGTCGCGACCTCAAAATCGCCCACGACCGGCTGCTGGATAAGCTCAATCGCATGGTGAGTTCCCCGGAGACGGCTGCCTATCTACAAGAGGCCTTTGTCACCCAGCGCAACGGGCGCTACGTCATCCCGCTCAAGGCCGATTTCAAAGGACGCATACCAGGTCTGGTGCATGATACCTCGGCCAGTGGCGCAACCTTGTTCATCGAGCCGCTGGCCACCGTCGAGCTGAACAACCGCTGGCGCGAGTTGCAAATCGAGGAAGAGCGCGAGGTACAGCGCATCCTGGCTGAACTGTCGAATCTGGTGGCACAGGAGGGCGAGTTTATCACCCGCACCGTCGAGGCCCTGGCCGAGCTGGACCTGGCCCTGGCCAAAGCCGAGTACGCCCACGCCACCCACTCCGTCGAGCCGGAGTTGGTTCCTTTCAAAACGACAAGCTCTAAAAAGAAAGGGCAACCAGCACCCGAGTTCCAGCACCCGGGTTCGACCATCAAGCTGCTCCGCGCCCGGCATCCGCTGCTGGACCCGGCCACGGTGGTGCCTATTGACGTGTACCTCGACGACGACTACTTCGTGCTGGTCATCACCGGTCCCAACACCGGCGGCAAGACGGTCTCGCTGAAGACCGTCGGCCTGCTGACCCTGATGGCCCAGGCCGGGTTGCACATCCCCGCCGCCGAGGGTTCGGCCCTCTCGGTTTTCGAAGGGGTGTACGCCGACATCGGCGACGAGCAGAGCATCGAGCAGAGCCTGTCCACCTTCTCCTCGCACATGTCCAACATCATCCACGTGTTGCAGCACGCCAACGAACGCTCGCTGGTGCTTTTGGACGAGTTGGGCGCGGGCACCGATCCCAGCGAGGGCTCGGCTCTGGCGCGGGCCATCCTCTCCCACCTGGTGCGGCGGCGAATCACCACCCTGGCCACCACTCACTCCTCGGAGCTGAAAGTGTACGCCCATTCCACGCCGGGAGTGCAAAACGCCAGCGTGGAATTCGACCTGGAGACCCTTTCGCCCACCTATGAGTTGACCATCGGCCTGCCGGGGCGCTCCAACGCTTTCGCCATCGCCACCCGCCTGGGACTTCCCCAGGAGATCGTTGAGGAGGCGAAGGGGCTGGTCACGCCGGAGGGACTGGAGACCGAGGCCCTGCTGGCCGAGATCAAAGTGGCCCGTGAGGAGGCGTTGGCCGCCCGCGAAGCGGCGCGCGCGGCCCAGCGCGAGGCCGAAAAGCTGGCCGAGCAATTGCGCCTTCGCCTGGCGAGCATCGAAGAGGAGCGACGGGCCATTGTCAATCAGGCGCGCGAGGAGGCCCGCCAGGAGCTGGAAGCCGTCCGCACCGAATTGCGCCGGGTTCGCGCCCGCCTGGCCCTGGCCTTGCAGGCGAGCCAGGAGCAACCGGTTGAGTTGGCCGAGGCGGAGCAAACGCTGAGCGCCCTGGAGGCTCAGGCCCCGCCCCCGGAAGAGGTCACCCTGCCCCCGGTGGAGATGCCCGCGGGGCCGTTGGCCGTGGGCGATGCCGTCTGGGTGGCCGGGTTAGGGGTTCACGGGGAAATCGTGGAATTGTTCGAGGATGGGGCGGTGGTGCAGGTGGGCAGCTTCCGCGTGCGAGCCCGGCGCGAGGCGCTGCAACTGCGCAAACACACTCCCCCGCCGATAGAAGAGCCTGCCCCCTCGGAGCCGGTGTTGGCAGCCCTGCCCCCTTCGCCGGGCATCGAACTGGACCTGCGGGGCCTGCGGGTGGAGGCGGCGCTGGGGCGCGTAGACCAGCACCTGAACGCCGCCTTTCTGGCCGGACTGCCTTTCGTGCGCATTGTGCACGGCAAGGGCACCGGGGCGCTGCGGCGCGCCGTCCGCCAGGCACTGAAGGGTCATCCTCTGATCGCTTCCTTCCGCCCCGGCGAACAGGGTGAGGGCGGCGACGGGGTCACCGTGGCCTATCTGGCCAATCAATAGCGCCCGAACCGGAGCCAGCACGGTCAACCCTCCCGCAGATTCCAAACCTGCGGGAGGGTGAGTAATGTCAACGAATGGTGGAACGAATAAACGAATTATCATCACCGCTTGTCTATTCGTTTACTCGTTGGATATTCGTTGGCAAAGAACTCGCCTTTCCTCCAGAAAATGCACCATCCCCCTGTTAGGGGAAGAATAATGGGGTGCCGTATCCTTGCGGGAGGAAGACTATGCCCAATCGTGAACAAGCTGTCCGCTTTCCCAGCGGCGGGGCAAATCCCGTGGAACTGGAAGGGGTGCTGCACCTGCCCGAGGCGGAGCGCTATGCGGCGGCCATTGTCTGCCATCCCCATCCCCTGTACGGTGGGACGATGGACAACAGCGTGGTAGTGACCATCGTTCAGGCGCTGGTGGAGCACGACATCGCCGCCCTGCGCTTCAACTTCCGGGGGGTGGGGCGCAGCCAGGGCCGGTACGACGGTGGCGCTGGTGAGACAGAGGACGCCCGTGGAGCGCTGGCTTTTCTGCGGGCCCAGGGCGGAGTAGACCCCCGACGACTGTACGTCGTCGGCTACTCTTTCGGTGCGTGGGTGGGCCTGCGCTGCGCCGACGAGGCGCCACTCGCCGGGGTGGTGGCCGTCGCCCCGCCGCTCCTCGCCCTGCCTCACGAGGGATTGCTGCGCGATTTCAGCGCTCCCGTGTGTTTCATCCTCGCTGACGACGACCAGTTCTGCCCACCAGAGAAATTGCAAGCCTTCGTCGCCATCCTTTCTGCGCCGGTGCAAGTGCACGTAATCCGCGATGCGGACCATTTCCTGTGGGGGCATGAGCGGGAGGTGGGTGACCTGGTGGCCGGGTTTATTGCCGGGCAGTAGTCACACTCAGCGCAGCTCGAGGCCGGGACGGTGAGACGGTGAAATGAAACGTGAAAAGCGCATTCACGCCTCACGTTTCACGCTTTACGCTTCACGTTTCACGTTGTTTGCGCTCCACCCGCGACCGAAAGCGGTCCAGGTCAATGATCATGCGCTGGTGAGTGCCCTCCCCCACCTTTTCCACCTCATCGTGAACCTCGACGTGGAAGGTGAGTTTGCGCCCCTCGACGGCCACCAGTTCAGAGCGCGCCACGACGCGCATGCCTACCGGCGTCGCCGCCAGATGGCGAACGTCCACATGGATTCCCACCGTGCGTTGCCCGGGCGGTAGCAGATGATCCACCGCGGCCACGCTGGTTCGCTCCATCAGGCGGACCATCTCCGGCGTGGCGAACACGGAGACGTTACCGCTACCCAAATGCCGGGCCGTGTTCTCCTCGGCAACGACCAACTCCAACTGACCCACCAGTCCGGGCACAATGTCCTCAATTCCCATAATCCCTCCCCTGATTTGCTGACTTGCTAAAAACGCGAGGCAAGGCTATAATACCCTCCCAGGAGGGAGTACAATGACCAAGAGATTAAGTGCTCCAGAAGACCGCACCGGCCCGCTATCTGAGATTATCAAGAACCTCCGGCTGACGTGGCGACTGCTGCGCGATTCTCGCGTGCCTATCTGGCAGAAGCTGATCCCGCCAGCGGCGCTTTTGTACGTGCTTTCTCCGATTGACTTCGTGCCCGATGCTGTGCTGGGCCTCGGTCAACTGGATGATTTCTCCATCATTCTGCTGGGCATTTGGGGATTCATCCAACTCTGCCCGCAAAACGTCGTTCAAGAGCACCTCGAACGGCTCTCCATCGAGATGAACCCCTGGCGCACGGTAACCGACGAGAGGATTTCCTCCCCCGAACAGGAGACCGAATCGCCCCAGGTGATTGACGTGGAATACGAAATCATCGAAGACCAGAAGCCCGAACAGGACGGCGGAGAAGAGCCCTCCCCTTAACCTTTGCGTCGGACTTTACGCGCCCTCGGATTGCGTTTGCGTTCCAAGGGCGTTTCTTCTGGTAAGACACGGCCTACCAGGTCGTACTCCATCGCTTCCTCGATGCTGACCGGCACCATCTCCCCGACGGGTAGCTCCCCGGCGACGATCACCAGGCCGTCAATCTCCGGAGCGTCGCGGTACGAGCGCCCGACGCTCAACCCATCGCCGCTGCCTTCCACCAGCACCTCTAACGTGCGTCCCACTTGCTCCTGATTGCGCGCCAGCGAGATGCTCTGCTGAAGGGTCATCAAACGCTCGTACCGCTCGATTTTGACCTCATCAGGCACCTGATCGGGCAGATCCGCGGCGGGAGTACCGGCTTCGGGCGAATAAGGAAAAGCGCCTACATGGTCGAAAGCAATCGCGGCCACGAAATCCAGCAGGGCCTCGAATTCGGCCTTGCTCTCGCCGGGGTAGCCGACAATGAAAGTGGTGCGCAAGGCAATATCGGGCATCGCGGCCCGCAGGTCTTCGATCAGGCGGAGCACGCGGTCCACATCGTGGGGGCGGCGCATGCGACGCAAGACGTCGGGATGGCCGTGCTGGAGGGGCATGTCCAGGTAATGGCAAATCTGGTCATGGCGGGCCATGGTCTCGATCAGGCGCGGGGTGATGTGCTGAGGATAGGCGTACATCAGACGCAACCAGGCCAGGGATGGCGTGGCTTCCAGAATAGCCTCCAGGAGATGGGCCAGGGCATCGCGCCGGCCCTGATCGCGACCGTAGGCGGTGGTATCCTGGGCAATGAGCACGATTTCTTTCACACCGTGGGCCACCAACCTGCGAGCGTCGCTGATGATCTCGGCTGCGGGGCGGCTGCGCGCCGGACCTTTGATGGTGGGGATGGCACAGAAGGCGCACGGCGCGCTGCATCCCTCGGCTATTTTGAGGTAGGCGCTGGCTCCCTGCACGGCAATGCGCGGTTCTTGTGCTGTGGTTGCCGCGTCGCGCGGCGGGTCGCCGATGAGGACGACCGAGGCGGTATGCTCTTGTATCTGCTCTGTCAGCTTCAATATCTCATTCCAGCGACGGGTTCCCAGGAGGCCGTCCAGGGCGGGGATGGCCCGGCGCAGCAGTTCCGGCGTGTATTGAGCCATGCATCCGGCGGCGACCAGTTTCTGCCCGGGGCGTAGATCGGCGGCCAGGTCTTGCAGGACGGCCAGAGATTCTTCGCGCGCTTCGGCGATGAAGCCGCAGGTGTTAACGATGAGCAAATCGGCCTCTTGGGCCTCTTCCGTGGGAATGTGCCCGGCGGCGTTCAGCAAGCGGGCCATGCCCTGGGCGTCTACAGTGTTCTTGGGACAGCCCAGGGAGATGAGATGATAACGCATTCTATGTCCTCTTTCTAATCTGGACTCTGGTGAAAAACTTCAGCCTGTGCAGTCAAGTACGTGTCTCAGCCACAAGCCGCCCTGAGTAGGTCGGGCCCGTGGCCCGACGCCAATCTGGACTCTGGCGAAAATCTCCCACCCGGGCGCAGGGTAAACAAAACACACGGAAAGTGGTCCGCCTTCCGTGTGTTCGCCGTCGGTGTCCGTTTCCACTTCACGGAGTCGCTGTTGCTTCCGTGGGTTGCGGCGAGGCCGTGGCCTCGGATTCGGCCTCATTTTCCTCCTCAGCTTCCGGCGTGACGGTGAGTTCCGGTGTGCCGGTAACGGTCACCGTCTCGGTCGGCATGGGGGTAGTGGTAATCGTTTCCGTGGGAGACTGGGTCACGGTAATGGTCTCAGCCGCGGTAGGCGTTGTGACCGGCGTGGGGGTGATTTGACCTTGGGGCCCCCAGTACAGGTCCACTACTTCGCCCCGCTCGCCAAGAGAGCCCAGGGGTTCGCCGTTGACCGTTGCCTCTACACCACCAGCGTTGCCGCAGCGCAGGTAAATGCTGTTCTCACCCCGCCAGCTCTGAGTCGTGCCTACTTCCATAATGCCCTCATGAACCTTGACGCCGTCCACCTCCACCAAGAGCCAGGCCCGCTCCACGATGGTGACCTCCAAAGTGACTTCGCTGGTGACCCTGGTAGGGCCTGGGGTCGGCGTGGGCAGGGGTGTGGCCGTCGGTGCCGCTGTGGGACTGGGTGTGACAGTCGGCTCTGGGGTGGTTTCGGGAGTGCTGGTAGCCTCGGCGACAGGCGTTACAGCAGGCGTGGCTCGCCACGGCAGCGTAAATGACCAGCGGGGCATCTGGGGCCAGAGGTATTGGCGTGCTGCCCAGGCTCCCACCGCAACGACGGCCAGGATGACCAGGATAGCAAATACCCGGTCGAGCCGCAGCCAGGTCGCCGGGCTGAGACTGATGTCGGCCGGGCGAAAGAGCCCTGGTTCTGGAGGAGCTTCTTCCTCGCGGGTTTCGTCCTCGTAGCGAGCCAGCACTTCATCTACGTCCAGGCCCAGATATTGGGCGTAGTTGCGCAGGAATCCTCTGACGTGCACCGGCGTAGGCAGGGCGGCGTAGTCACCTGCCTCCAAGGCTTGCAGGAACTTGCAGCGAATGCGCGTTGCCTCTTCGACCTGCTCCAGCGATAGCTTTTTGTTTTCCCGTGTCTCTCGCAGCCACTGCCCCAATTCACTCATGCGCTCGGCCTCCCGCCCGTCTCATTGTAAGCAGTCCTTGTCCAGCGCTCATTCTTCCCGTTCCACGACAACCGTTACCTGGGCTGTGACATCGCTCATGAGTTTGATCGCCACCTTATGAGTGCCCAGTTCGCGGAGAGGCTCTTCTAGCATGACTTTGCGCTTGTCAAAGGACTGCCCCGTGAGTTTTTCCAGCTCCTTTGCGATGTCGGCGCTGGTGACGGAACCGTATAGCCGGTCTTTTTCCCCGGCTTTGCGGCGGAAAGTCAGCGTCAACTGTGCTAATCGTTCGGCTAGGCTGCTGGCCTCTTGAGTGGCCAGAGCCTGACGCTTGGCTTCGGCCTCCAGGCGTAATTTGGCGTCTCGCACCGCGCCCTCGGTGGCCAACACGGCGAAACCACGGCGGATGAGGTAGTTGCGCCCGTAGCCATCCGGCACGTTCTTGATCTCCCCGGCCTTACCCAGGCTCTTGACGTCTTTGATGAGAAGAACCTTCACGCTACTAGCCTCCCTGTGCTTTTCATAGTCTGAGGAACGTGGGTCATAATATACACCAAAACGAGCGAAAACTCAAGTTGAGGTGACTGGAGGCATTGCAGGTTCGCATCGAGCGAGAGCCATCGAAAGAAACCCCTGCCGCAGGCAGAGGAACCGTCACTGCTGCGCCACTGTAGGCAAGTGATCACCGCCCCCCAGTCAGTGAGGAGCTTGCCGGAAGCCCGTGACGACGTCGTCCTTTGGAGACGACACTACGTGCAGGTACGGCGCACCGCATCCCCATCGGGGCTTGACGCAAACTCACCCCAAATTTTCCGTGCCGCCTATTGCCTATTCGCCTAAAGTGGGGTATAATAGCCAACGAATCAGCCCACACGATTCCAGCGCATGATGTCACCCCTCAGTCTGGCGTCTCACTCCGGGCTGAGCTGGCGACTAGGCGCGTCGCTTTCTTACCCCTAATTCTTTCTCATAACTCCTGTAGGATGGAATGTGGTAAACACCGTGATTGGAGAAATCTTAGGCAACCGCTACAAAATCATCCGCGAATTAGGTACCGGGGGCATGGCCTGGGTCTACCTGGCAGAGGACCTCAAAGACCATCGCGAGGTCGCGGTCAAAGTCTTGTATCCCCAGTTCAGCGATGATGTCTCCTACGTGCAGCGCTTTACCCGCGAGGCCAAGCTGGCGCTCAAGCTCTCCAGCCCTCACATCGTCAAGGTGCTGAACTATGGAGCCGATCGCGACATCCACTACCTAGTGATGGAAAAGGTCGAGGGCGAGGACCTGAAGAGTGTTCTGCAGCGCCGGGGGCCTCTGCCCTACCAGGAGGCATTGGGCATCGCCGCTCAAGTGGCGCGAGCACTGCACCATGCCAACGAGTACGGCATCGTACATCGGGACATCAAACCTGAGAATTTGATGATTACCCCCGATGGCACAGTGAAAGTCCTGGATTTCGGGATTGCGCGCGCCCGCACCCTGCCCTCTATCACTCAATCGGGATTCATCGGCTCCCCGTACTACATCTCACCCGAACAGGCCATGGGTGAAGCAGTGGACATCCGTTCGGACATCTATTCTCTGGGTATCGTGTTGTACGAGATGCTGAGCGGGGAGCTGCCCTTTGACGCCTCCAGCCCCTGGTCCATCATCAGTCAGCACATTGCTAATCAGCCGCCGGTCCTGGCCTTAGCCGAGAGCGCCTTACCCGGCCCGGTGGAGGACCTGGTCAACAAAGCGTTGGCCAAAGACCCGGCGGACCGTTTTCAGACCCCGGCCGAGATGCTGGCCGCCATCGAGGCGGTGCTGGGGGGACAGGAACTGCCCCGCGTCTCCTTGCCACCCACGCCGCGCTCGCAGCAGGTGCGCGAGCTGTTGCTGGAGAGCCTTTACGAACGGGCCACCGAGGCCATGCAAGCTGAGGAATGGTCGCGAGCGGTGAATCTCTTTAACCAGGTGCTCAAAATCGAAGCGACCTACCGTGATACGGCTCAGAAACTGGCCTACGCCGGACTTCACGCCCGGCTCTCGGCCCTGTACACGGCTGCCCGGCAGGCCATGGAAGCGAAACGCTGGCAGGAGGCCGTGGATGAGTTGAGCGAAATCGTCAGCGTGGAACCGGGATACCGCGACGCGGCTGACCTGCTCTCGGCGGCGGCACTATCCCTCTCTACGCACCGGGCTGCGGAAGAGGCCGCCAGGCTCTTCGACCAGGCGGTGGTCTGCTGCGAAGAGGGCAAATGGCAAGAGGCGGTGTCCCTTCTGAAAGAGGCACAGCACCTTGACCCCACCCATCGGGGTATACAGGGGCGCCTGGCTCTGGCTCAGCAAGAAGCCAAACGAGCCCAATCGCCCTGGCGACGCTTCAGCACGTGGTTGCGAGGTGGCTCCGACAACGCCACGGGAGGAGAGGCCACCTGATCGCTATTGGCGGATGTAGTGCGAACACAAAGGTGAGGGGGAAGGATGAGCGAGAGGCCCCAAACGACAATCGAGATCGTGCAAAATGAGATCACTGCTTTATGCGATGGCCTGCGCCGGCTTAGCGACGTTCTGACCAGGCAACGGGCGGCCCTGCAACAACTTTACACCAGCCAGGCGGGCGGCAAATTGGCAAAACCTTTGCAAGATTTGCTGGCCCTGGCCTCATCGGCCACCAATGTCGTCCAACAGCTAGAAAACCGCCTGCCGCTCTTCAACCAGGAATTGGCTCGCGTGCAGGATGATCTCACCGCTCGCACCAAAGAACACGAGCAACTCAGTGCCCTTTACGAAGTGACCCAGCTCATCAATTCCACGCTGGACCTGGAAGAAGTGCTCAAGCGGGTGATGGACACCATCATCGAGCTCACCGGGGCCGAGCGCGGGTTCCTGATGCTAATAGATGAGGAAACGGGTGAGCTGGAGTTCAAAGTCGCCCGCGAGATGGACCGCAAGACCATTGACGATTCCTCGTTCCAAATCAGCCGCACCATTGTCCGCCAAGTGGCCAGCGATGGTGTGCCCATCGTCACCACCAACGCCCAGGCCGACCCCCGCTTCCGCGCCCAGGAGAGCGTGGTCAGTTACAGCCTGCGTTCCATCCTCTGCGTCCCCCTGCGGGTGAAAGACAAGATCACCGGCGTGGTCTATGCCGATAACCGCATCAAACACGGGCTCTTCGGCGACCGAGACCGCGACCTGTTGGCCGCCTTCGCCAACCAGGCCGCTGTGGCCATCGAGAACGCCCGCCTGTTCGAGAGCGTGGTCAACGCCAAGAAGCTGATGGATAACATCTTCGCCTCCATCACCAGCGGGGTGATCACCACCGATGACCTGGATAAGATCACCCTGTTTAACCGCGCCGCCGAGAGAATATTGGGCGTCCCCGCTCATACGTGCTTGAACGTGCCCTACAGTTCCGCCTTGCCGGTCCTGGGGGAGAGCCTGCAACCCCTGGTGGACGAGGTGAAAAAACGGGAGAAGCAGTACATCCGCTACGAACTCGAGTCTGAGTTGCCCACCCGCGGCCACGTGAGTCTGAGCATGAACCTCTCGCCCCTCAAAAACGCCCAGGATGAGACCCTCGGTGTGGCGATTGTGGTAGATGACCTGACCGAAAAGAAGCGGTACGAACGCGAGCGCACGATGATAAAGCGCTATCTGCCGCCGGAACTGGTGGAAAACCTGCCCGAAAACCTGGAGGAATTGCAGTTAGGCGGGTCGCGGCGGGTGTTGACCGTGTTCTTCAGTGATATTCGCGGCTTTACCACCTACAGCGAAACCCACGACCCGGAGCAGGTGGTGGAGATGGTGAACCAGTATTGTGCGCTGGTGCACGCTGCCATCCGCGCCCACAACGGCATCGTGGACAAGTATGAGGGCGACGCGGTGATGGCTCACTTCAACTCCCCCCTGCTGGAGGAGCCACAACATGCTCTGCAGGCAGTGCGCGCTGCCTGGGCTGTCAAACAAGCGGTAGAGACGTATCACGAGCGGGTGCCCCCGGAGTCCCGCTTGCAGTTGGGGATAGGCATTAACACCGGCGAGGTGGTGGCCGGTAATATCGGTGCCGAGGACCACATGGAGTACACTCTCATCGGTGACGTGGTCAACCTGTCCAAGCGCTTGCAGGAGAACGCCAAGCCGGGGCAGATTCTGCTGAGCCAGAACACTTACAAGCTGGTCAAGGATTACGTGCTGGTCAACGAGCTGGAGCCCATTCGCGTCAAAGGTCGGGCAGCCGCCGAGCAGGTGTACGAGTTGATTGGCCTGCTTCCGATAACCCAGTAGAACAAGATTCATCAGCTTGTCCTATACGGCGTGTTATCCAACTTGTGTAGAGGTATTTGAGATGACAACACGAATCTTTACTGCGATTCTTTATAGGGAAGAAGATATATACGTTGCGGAATGCCCTGAGGTTGGAACGGTCAGCCAGGGATACACTGTCGAGGAAGCCATAGCTAATCTGCGAGAGGCGACGGAACTCTATCTGGAAGAGTTCCCTTTGCCCGAGGTTACCAGGCCGCTGATGACCACTTTTGAGGTAGCGGTGTATGCCTAAGCTGCGGAGAGTATCGGGACAAGAAGCCGTTCGCGCACTGGAACGTCTGGGCTTCGAAAAAGTGCGGCAGCGCGATAGTCATGTGATACTCAAGAAGCAAACACCGGAAGGAATTATTGGGTGTGTGGTGCCTTTGCATCACGAACTGGCGATTGGTACATTGCGAGGCATTCTGAAGCAAGCCAAAGTAAAGCCAGACGAGTTTATGGAGCATTTGTAGAAGCTGATATTGGCGCGCCAAAATGGCTTCCAACTCTCACTCTCTCAGCCGCTGCGGCGGGGCATGGCCCCGCCCTACTTTAGGAGGAAAATCCTCTTGTCCCGGTGACAGACGATGAGCTTATTTGCTAAGCCGAACTCTAGAAGTAGCGCGCCGCCGACCCGGACCCGGTGGCGCGCCAGTTTGTATCAACGACTGGGGCGAGGCATCCCCGGCTGGGGGCTCGTCCTGTTGCTGACCTTGCCGGCCATTCACCCCTTGCTGCGCGCCGAACTCCCCCGAGGCGGCGACACCGGCCTGCACCTCTACCGCCTGGTCGAGTTGGATCACTGCCTGCGCCAGGGGCTGCTCTTCCCCCGCTGGATGCCCGATCTGGTCTACGGCTACGGCTATCCCCTTTTCAATTTCTACGCTCCTCTTTCCACCTATCTCACCGAAGCCCTGCACCTGCTGGGACTGGCTTTCGTGCCCGCGTTGCGTGCCGGCTTCATCCTCTGCCTGCTAGGGTCCGGCCTGGCAATGTACCTGTTCGCCCGCGAGGTCTTCGGCGAGAGAGCGGCTCTGGTCGCTGCTGTGGCCTACGTGTACGCGCCTTATCTGCTGTACAATCACTACGTGCGCGGCAGTCTATCGGACGCGCTGGCCTTCGTCTGGTTTCCTCTGGTCTTCTGGACCCTCCATCGGGTGGCGCTGAAAGGTGAGGGACGCTACATCGCGCTCGGCGCGGTGACTTACGCGGCCCTGGTGCTCACTCACAACGTGTCCAGCCTGGCAACCACGCCAGTGCTGCTCCTTTACCTGATCGCACTGTGGATGTGGCGCAGACGAGCTTTCCCCTGGCGGGCAGTGCTCGCCGCCCTGCTGCTGGGTCTGGCGCTGAGCGCCTTCTTCTGGCTGCCTGCTCTGGCCGAGAAGCAATTCACCCGCATTGAGCTGTTTATGGCCGCGCCGGAGTACGATTACCGTCTCAATTTCCTCACTCTTGGAGAGCTGCTGGGCCCACCATCGCCAGTGGACACCGGCTGCATGAATCCCGACATCCCCATCCAGATAGGGCTGGTCCAGACGGTGTTCGGTGCGCTGGCCATCGTACTGCTGGGCCGCCTGCAGGGCGAACAGCGCTGGAGTGTGATCACTTTCGCCCTGGCCGTGATGGGTCTGGGATTCATGACCTTGTCGCCCTCGGAATGGCTGTGGGCGCGCCTGCCCCTGATCCGCTACTTCGAGTTCCCCTGGCGCTTGCTCAGCCCGGCAACCTTTGCCCTGGCCCTGCTGGTCGGCGGGGCGCTGGCCGCGCTGGAGAAAACCTTTGCTCGCCAGTGGGTTTCCTCTGGAGTGGTGGGCTTAGCCGCAGTGGTCTTCTTCGTCGCCAGCGTGCCCTCCCTCTACCCGCGCTACAGCCCTTCCCAGACACCCAACCCCACCCTGGCCGACGTGACCGCCTTTCAGCAGCAGAGCCACGCCCTGGGCGTTACCTCCGCCGGGGAGTACGTGCCCCGCTGGGCTGTTGACCCACCGCGCAAGCCGGCCTTTCCCGGCATGGACGAAGGCGCGCCGTTGTCAGCCAAAGTGGACTCTTCTTCGCTACCGCCTGGGGCGACCATAACTTCCCTGTTGGAGCACCCGACAGCGGCCCGTTGGCGCGTATTCGCCGCCGAGGATTGGGCGCTGACAGTGCTTACTTTCTACTTCCCCGGCTGGCACGCGACGATAGACGGTCAGCCCGTGCCTGTGGAAGCCACCGGCCCGCAAGGCTTGATCCGCCTCGCTGTCTCCGCCGGGGAGCACCTTGTCACCTTGCGCTTCAGCGAGACGCCGGTGCGTCTGCTCGGCGACGGGCTATCCGCTGCCGCCCTGGTGGTAGTGCTGGCGCTGAGCGCGATGGCCTGGCGGCGGACTGGCCATCCGTGGACTGCTCCGGCCCGGCTGCGCTGGCGGGAGGGGGGCATTCTGGCCTTGCTGGGCGGGGTCTTGCTGCTGGTCAAAGTCGTCTACCTGGACCGCTACGACACTCCCCTCAAATGGGGATTCGACGGCCAGCAGGTGCGAGGTATGCAGCATTCCGCGCCGGTTGAGCTGGGCGCCGGGGTGACTCTGCTGGGGTACGATCTGTCGCGCACCGTCGTCCGCCCCGGCGAGACTCTGCCCGTGACCCTTTACTGGAAGACGGCCCAGCCGTTGACGGTGGACTACAGCGCTTTCGCCCACGTGGTGGCCCCCGATTTCTACGTCTTAACTCAGCAGGATAACGCTCATCCGGGCTATTACCCAACCACGCGCTGGGGGACGGATGAGTACAACCGTGATGTGCACCCTATTCCCATCCCGGTGGACATGCCGCCGGGGATATATCAACTGGCAGTGGGCATGTATAACCCCTTCACCGGCGAGCGCCTGCCCGTGCTGAGCGATGTGCCAGGGGCGGAGGTGGGAGCGGTGCTTATCGGGCCGGTGCAAGTCATTCCGTAGATTGAAGGGTGCGAAGGGTGCGACGCACTTGCGAAGTGCGTCGCACCTAATCGCACCTAATGAGAGACGATGAAGACGCTCAAGCAATGTTTGATTGACTATGACATGGCTCTGCTGCGAGCCATCGCCCAGCGGCGCGGTGTGGAGTTGAGCAGCAACCGCCGGCGGGAAGCGGCGGCGCAATTGGCCGCGGCGCTGCTCGAGCCCGAATCCGTGGCGGAGGCCGTAGCCTGGCTGTCCCCAGCGGAGCGGGAGGCCCTGGACGCGCTGCTGATAGCGGGTGGGCGGATGCAGGCCGCGCTTTTCAGCCGCCGTTTCGGCGAGATTCGCACCTTCGGCCCGGGTCGCCTGGAGCGGGAGGAACCCTGGCGCCAGCCGGTCAGTCCCGCCGAGGGATTGTGGTATCGTGGCCTGATCGCCCGTGCCTTCGATCTGGTGGACGAGCAAGCCACGGAGTTCGTCTTCATCCCCACCGATTTGCGCCCTTTGCTGCCCGCTCCGCCTGCGGGGCCTTTGCCCTTCACCGTCGAGAAGGTCTCACCACCACCGATTGTGCGCGATGACGGCCTGGCAGCGGTCCAAGACCTGTGCACTTTCCTGGCTTATCTACGCAATCAGAGCGTTGTCCCTCTGCGAGATCGCAGCCTGAAGCGGGAGGACCTTGCCCGCCTGGGGCCGCGGCTCCTCGTTGCCGAGGATTGGGCGGGGGCGCAGCGCGAGGGCAACCTCCCGCGCCTGGCCTTGCTGCACTACCTGGCACAGCGTCTGGGGTTGATTCAATTGATCAAAGGGCGCTTGCAACCGAATCCGGCGACGGCGAAAAGCTGGCTGCGCTCTGCGCCTGGTCAGCAACTCACCACTCTGCAGAAGACGTGGCGCGATGACGAGCGCTGGAATGAGCTGTGGCGGCTGCCCACCCTGCGTTGCGAGGACACCGGCTGGCGTAACGACCCCCGCCTGGCGCGGGAGCGCGTGCTCGGCTATCTGGCCCGCTGTCCCGTTGGCGAGTGGCTCTCCCTGGAGTCGTTCATCGCCGCCATCAAGCGCGCCGATCCCGATTTCCAGCGGCCCGATGGCGACTACCGGAGCTGGTATATCCGCGACGCAGCCTCCGGCGAGTACCTGATGGGCTTCGAACATTGGGACCAGGTGGAGGGGGCGCTGATCGCGCATCTTATCAGTGGGCCGCTGCGCTGGCTGGGAGTTGTCGCCCTGGGCTACAACGACGAAGCGGAGAACCAACCCCGTTGTTTCAGGATTACACCGTACGGCGCGGCTTTCCTCGGTCTGGCCTCGCCGCCGCCCGATCCGGAGCCGGAGCCCGTGGTCATCACCTCCGATCTCAAAGTGCGCGTCCCGCTGGCGACTCCGTTGTACGATCGCTTCCAACTGGCGCGCATCAGCGAATGGAAGGCGTCGGGAGAAGAATTCGTCTACCGGCTGACGCCCGCCGCCCTGGCGCGCGCTCTCAGTGAGAAGGTCTCTGTGGAACAGGTGCTGGCCTTCCTGGAACGAGTCAGCGGCGGACAAGTGCCGCCCCGAGTGAGCGTGGCCCTGCGTGGCTGGGCGGAGAAGTTCGGCGCGGTGCGGCTGCGGCGGGCGGTAGTGCTCCAGGTGCGGAAAGAGATAACTTTGCAAGAGTTGCGTACCCTGCCGCAGACGGCTTCTTATCTGGTGGAGATACTCTCTCCCCGGGCGGCGCTGGTCAAAGAAGAGAACTGGCCACGTCTGGTGGAGGAACTGGAGAAGCTGGGCTACTTGCCTCAGGTGGAGGGACTAGACAGGTAGGTCGGGCCCGCGGCCCGACACAGATTCCGGCAGGGCAAGGCCCTGCCCTACGAGCGCAGGGAAAGGGAGGAAGCGTGGAAGAAGACAGAGTTGTCTTATTGCGAAATCGCTTTCGCCAGCTTTTCGGCACGGAGGCGGCGCTGGTGGTCCGCGCGCCGGGGCGGGTGAACCTCATCGGCGAGCACACCGACTACAACGACGGGTACGTCCTGCCGGTGGCCATTGACCGCAGCGTGCTCCTGGCCGCCTCCCCCCGACCGGACCGGCGGGTAGTCGTCCACGCCCTGGACTTTGAGCAGCGGGCCGAGTTCGCCCTGGACGACATCGCCCGCGACGACGAGCAACCCTGGAGTAACTACCAGCGCGGCGTGGCCTGGGTGCTACAAAGCGAGGGATTTACCCTGCCCGGCCTGAACATGGCATTGACCAGCGACGTGCCCATCGGCGCGGGCCTGTCCTCCTCGGCGGCGGTGGAGGTGGCGACGGCTTATGCCTGGCAGGTGCTGGGCGGGCTGGAACTCGACCGGGTACGCCTGGCTCTGCTCTGTCAACGGGCGGAGAATGAGTTCGTGGGCATGAACTGCGGCATCATGGACCAGTTCATCTCCGCCCTGGGCCAGCGGGACAGCGCCCTGCTCATTGATTGCCGCAGCCTGGATTACGAGCTGGTGCCCATACCTGCTCACACGGCGATTATCGTGGCCGATACGCGGGTGCGCCGCGAGTTGGTGTCTTCGGAATACAACGCCCGGCGGCGGGAGTGCGAGGAGGGGGTGCGTCTGTTGCAGCGCTATCTGCCGGGCATCACCGCCCTGCGCGACGTTTCGCCCGTCCAGTTCGTGGACCATCAGGCCCATCTGCCCGACGGTGTGCGCCAACGCTGCCGTCACGTCATCTGCGAAAACGAGCGCGTCCTGTGCGCCGTGGCCGCCCTGCGCGCCGGTGACCTGCGCACCTTTGGCCGGTTGATGGACGAATCGCACGCCAGCCTGCGTAACGATTACGAGGTCAGTTGCCCGGAGCTGGACACACTGGTCATGGCCGCCTGGCGGGTGAAAGGGGTCTACGGTTCGCGGATGACGGGGGCAGGATTCGGGGGATGTACGGTGAGCCTGGTGGACGAGGGGGCAGTGGAGGCTTTTCGCCAGCAGGTGACCGCCGCGTACCAGGCGGCCACGGGCATCGTGCCCGACATCTACGTCTGCCGCGCGGAAGCAGGGGTTGGTGTGGTGGACGAGGGGGACTCGTAATAGCCGTCCCCAATGCTACCTGAACAAATCCGAGTGCGAACCCGTTCTGATAAGGATTATTTCATCCTCAGCCAATTCATAGATCAGTAGCCAATCGGGCTCAAGATGGCATTCTCGCGTGCCCTTGTACTGCCCGACCAAGACGTGATCACCATACTTCGGCGACAGTCTCTTCCCTTTGACCAGGCTCTCAAGCACCATCTTCAGCTTCGCCATATCCTTGCCCCGTCGCTGCACGCGCTTGACATCCTGCTTGAACTGCGATGTTCGCCTGATGGCCTTCATCAAATCCCCAGGTCCTCGAATAAATCATCAAGCGTGTTAAAGCTCTCAAGTCCCTGGCGTGTTCTGGCCTGCTCCAGGGCTTCCACGGTCACATCGTTAGGGATGCGCACAGCAAAGGGCAGTCCGCGTTCAAGCTCTACCTGCTTATAGAACAAGGTAATGGCCTGGGTGGCAGTCAGGCCCAGCTCCTTGAACACTTCTTCTGCTCTGCGCTTAAGCTCTGGGTCAATCCTGGCCGAAATAACGGCTGTCTTGGGCATAACGAAACACCTCCTGCCGGATTTGTATTGCTGATGTATATACATTATACCACGGGTCGCCGTCAAGTACAACTGACCCAATGCGCTCAGGGATGTATTTCACTTCTGGGGCGAGTTTGCGCCTTGTAGAGGCGCCTCAGTCCATCACTTTGTGGTCAGGCACAACTACCTGGGCAAAGGGCTCATCGCGTCTTAAAATCAGATGACTGCCCGTCTGCCGCTTCAGGTAGAAGCCCGCCCCTTCAAGCGCCCGAGCACACTCGCGTCCCGAAATCACGGGCAACTTGCTCATACGGCCACCGTCAGAACCTCAAACCGCTCCTCAGGAACAGGCAAGCCATCCTCTTCCAGCGCGGCAATATATCCCTCGATTGCCTCACGAATGGTGACTACTCAGCCTATGCTCCAAGTCCCCGTCCCGGGGACGTTCCATGCGGCAAGATGCTGTCTTTTGCGCGGTTTTCTCAGCCGAGACGCCCCCGGGACGGGGGCTACGAGCCTGGGGAGGA
>JACIWR010000209.1 GCA_014360845.1 Anaerolineae bacterium | reverse complement strand
TCAAATTCATTATGGGCAAGCCCTAGCCTCTTTTCCGGCCCCTTTACGGAGCTTTCTCCCTTTTTCACCTGCCTGTATGTCCCCAACACGATACGCTCACCGGCTGTGGGGGAGGATCGCTGCTCGCTCGCGGAGTCCAACTCCGCGAGATCGGGCGACAGGGGGGCATGCAACGTCCTCACAGGTCTAGGGCTTTTCAAAGAATTGACTAGGTGACAGTCACCCCCGATCTGCTGGTGAGAAAGACGCTCAGAGAGCCGTATCTTGCCATCTTTTCCTCCCGTGCCGAAAAGGTGACTGTCACCTGCCCTGCGTTAGAATATTGAAAAGCCTTGTCGCAAGTCTATGCATTCTTGACTCTCTATCACGCTGAGTGTATAATGGGGGACGCAGTGGTGACCACGACACCTGTTCGGGATTTGGAGTGCAAACCTCGATGCAATTTCGATTGCTGGGCAGTTGGGGAACCCCATATTTCGACCTCCCGCTACGTGTGGAAGGGTATCTGTTCCTGGTTCTTTTAGCCCTTTTGCTGGTCTGGACCCTCATCCGCCAGCGCAGGGACTTCACCCGATTGAGCGGTCGCCAGTGGCTGCTCTTCATCGTGCTGCTGCTGACCGCTGTGCTCCTGAGCAATGTGCTGGACCTGCGCCTGCCCAGTCGAAATCTGCCCACGGTGCCAGGCCAGGCACGAGAGCCGCGTGAGCGTGGCCTCCCCCTGCTGGCCAGCATTCCTATCCTCCTGGCGGCGCAATGGTTGGGAGTGGGGCCTGCTACGGTGGTGGCTTTTGCCAGCGGATTGATGCGCGGCGCTTTTGAGAGTTATCGCCTGCTGCACCCTTTCGAGTTAGCCATCTTCGGCCTGGTCGCCGCTTTCTTCATCCGCCAGGAGTATCGCGGATTGCTGGGTTCCCTTCTGCGCCAGCCATTGATTGCTACTCTGCTGGCTACTTGCGCAAGCTGGATTGTCCTCTTCGTTTCTTTCTTCCTCTACTACGTGCCCAGCCCCACCTCTACCCTGGTGGCTCTGGACTACTGCGGGACCATGTTACTGGCCAGCATACCGGCCAGTTTGATAGAAGCTCTTCTGGCCGGCTTCTTGCTACAGGCTATTTACTGGATTTTCCCCGAAGCGCGGGCTGTGCGCCGGGCTCAGCGAGTACCGCCTTACGGGCGCAGTCTTAACTTGCGGTTACTGTTCCTCTTCGTCCCTCTGATGCTGGGTATCATCGTCATCCTCTTTTACGCCGTCACCGTCACCGCCGTGCGCGTGGCCGAGCGCCAGGTGCTCACCCAGGTGGTCCGCGACGCCCACGATGGCTCCGAACGCATCCCCTTGTTCTTTCAAAACGGCCAGGCCTTGCTGACCGGCTTCGCCCAGGACGAAGACCTGCGCAGCGACGATAGCCAGGTCCAACAAAACCGCTTAGAACGGGATATGCGTTCGATAGCTTTCTTCGACCAGCTCTTGCTGATTGAGGCGGACATGTCCATTCTCGGTAGTTATCCGCCCCTCCCTGCGGAGGAGAAAGTGCTTTCCGCCGAGGAGAAGACCCTGGTGCAGCGTACCTTGCAAGTGGGCGCGCCGCAGGTGAGCCGTGTACACTACTCTCCCAATGATGAGTTGATCCTGTCTTTCATCGTCCCTGTGGAAGAGCCGGCATCCCCAGACGGACGGCGGGCACTGATAGGGCGCACTGCTGTGGGACGCAATCCCACGCTGCAGGGCATAGTGTTGAGTCTGCAAAACACCATGGGTACCGGCGAGGGCTTTATCGTTGATGAAGATAGCCGCATCGTGGCTTACCCTGAGGGGCAGAACTTTCAGCCCCTATCGCGCTGGACTGTGGCCGATTCCCCCCAGCAGGTGTACGAGACGGAGCAGGGTCTGGCTTACGAGCATGTGAGCGGGGTGGGGACTCGTGAGATTGTGTACTACCTGCCGGTGAAGGGACATCCCTGGTCTGTCATTATCCGCGTGCCCTACTCGGTTGTCCTGGCCCAGGCTACGGAAATCTCTACCCCACTGCTGTTTATCCTGGTGCTGGTCGCTCTGGTGAGCTTCGCCGCCATCCCAGTGCTGACCCATCGGCTGACCCATCCTTTGCAGGACCTGGCCGCCGCAGCGGGACAAATCGCCAACGGCCGCTTGGAAGTGCCGGTACAGGTGAGCGGCGAGGACGAGGTCGGACAACTGGGCAAGGTGTTCGAGCAAATGCGTCTGCGCCTGAAGGAGCGCCTCTCGGAACTCTCTCTCCTGCTCCAGGTTAGCCAGGACGTATCCCGCAGCCTGGAGCTGGAGGCGTGTCTGACCCCGATTTTGGAGGGGGCGCTGAAGGGGACGACGGCTGTAGCGGCGCGGATCGTGATTCTCTCGGAGCGGCGAGAGGTGGAGAAGGCTGTGTCCCTGGGGCGGGGGAGCTCTGCTCTGGCCCATCTCGATCAGGCCCTGGGCACCGTTGCCCGTTCGGAATCTCCCTTTATTGTGCAGGACCTGACCAAAGCTCGCGGGAGCGCATCATCTGCCATCGCCCAAGGGGGCATCCGCGCCGCCATTGGCTTGCCGCTGCGCATTCAAGAACGCACTACGGGGGTGATGTGGGTGGGCTATGCTGAACCTCATCAGTTCACCCCGGCGGAGTTGGGATTCCTGTCCACGCTGGCGGGGCAGGCAGCGGTGGTAGCCGAGAATGCGCGTCTCTTCGCCGCCGCGGAAAGCGAACGACGCCGCCTGGCGGCCATCCTGTCCAGCACCGCCGATGCCATCATCGTCACCGACTCGCGCAATCGCATCGTGCTCATCAACCCGGCGGCCAAGCAAACCTACGGCATCCTGGGCCAGGTGATAGGTATGCCTCTCCGCGAGGCCATAGACAACGAACCCCTCAACGAGCTCTTCTCCCGCGTGCTGGAGGCGGGCAAGGTCCTGTCCAAAGAGGTACCCTCGCCGGATGGTCGCGTCCTTTACGCCAGTGTATCCCCTATCGCCGGCACGGAAGGGCAGGTCATAGGCCAGGTGGCGGTGATGCGAGACATCACCTACCTAAAAGAATTGGACAACATGAAATCCGAGTTTGTGGCCACCGTCTCGCACGATCTGCGCTCGCCGCTGACCTTTATGCGCGGTTATACCACCATGATCCCCATGGTCGGTAAAGTCACCCCCAAACAGGAGAAGTTCCTCAACAAAATCCTGGGGGGCATTGACCAGATGACGGCTCTGATAGATGATTTGTTGGACATCGGCAAGATCGAGGCCGGTATAGGCATCGAAATGAAACTCTGTCATCTGCAATCCATTGTTCAGATAGCGGTGGACAGTCTGCGCGCGAGGGCCGAGGCCAAGGGATTGGAATTGACCCTCGAGATAGCGGAGGACTTGCCCCCCTTGATCGGGGATGAGATCCTTTTGCGCCAGGCAGTGGCCAATCTGATAGACAACGCCATCAAGTACACACCGGCCCCCGGCTCCATCACGGTAGGAGTGACCACTCAGGATAGCTATCTGGTGGTCTGGGTCAAGGATACGGGCATCGGCATTGCTCCCGCCGACCAGCGGCGTCTGTTCGAAAAGTTCTATCGCATCAAGCGCCGCGATACCATTACCATCAAAGGGACGGGGCTGGGGTTGGCCATCGTCAAATCCATCGCCGAGCGACATCATGGCCGGGTCTGGGTCGAGAGTCAATTGGGACAGGGTAGCACCTTCTATCTCGCCCTGCCTCAGGGGGACGCAGAACAAGGGGAGAAGCAACGTGGGGCTACAGATAGGCATCGTGGGTCTGCCTAATGTGGGCAAATCCACTCTGTTCAACGCGCTGACACGCGCTGGCGCGGCTGTTGCCAGTTACCCTTTCACTACCATTGAGCCTAACGTGGGCGTCGTCGCGGTGGAAGACCAGCGCCTGCAAGACATCGCTGCCCTGGTCAAGCCGGAGCGCGTGGTGCCCACCACCGTGGAATTTGTGGACATCGCCGGCCTGGTGAAAGGGGCCAGTCATGGCGAGGGGCTGGGGAACCAGTTTCTGGGGCACATCCGCAACGTGCACGCCATCGCCATGGTGGTGCGCTGTTTCAAGGACCCGGAGGTCGCCCATGTGACGGCGGAACTGAATCCCCTGGCCGACATCGAAGTGGTGGATTTGGAGCTGATCCTGGCCGACCTGGCCACCGTCGAACGGCGGTTGGACAAACTGCGCTCGGAGGCCAAAGCGCACCCACGGGAGGTTGCTCCCAAGGTGGAGTTTTTGGAGGAGCTGCGCCAGCGCCTGGAACAGGGGCAGAGAGCGTGGGGTGCGGCGGATTCGGAGAAAACGGCAGCTTTCTTGGACGAGCTCAATCTGCTCACGGCGAAACCGCGTCTGTTCGTGGCCAACGTAGATGAGGACGATTTGCCCGCTGGCGGTGAGTTGGCCGCCGCCGTAGTGGAACGGGCGCAGGCCGAGGGCGCGAGGGCGGTGGTCCTATGCGCGCAACTGGAGGCCGAACTGGCCGACTGGCCCCCCGATGAAGCTACCGCCTATCGCTCCGAGCTGGGACTGACCATGTCGGGTGTTCAGGCTCTGGTGCACGAGGGATACCGCCTGCTGGACCTGATCACCTTTTTCACCACCACCGGCGGGCACGAAGTGCGGGCCTGGACGGTGCGCCGGGGGACTACCGCGCCCCAAGCGGCGGGCAAGGTCCACACTGACATGGAGCGCGGCTTCATCCGCGCCGAGGTGGTCTCTTACGAGACCCTGATGTCCGTCGGCTCCTTCGCCGCGGTGCGGGATCGGGGTCTACTGCGGCTGGAGGGCAGGGATTACCAGGTGCAGGACGGTGATATAATCCACTTTAGATTTCACGTGTGAGTGCCCTTTGCGTCTGGCGTGGCATACAAATGCAAAAAGGCACTTCCCCGTGTCGGGAAGTGCCTTCTCTTGATGGTGGCGGCGACTGGACTTGAACCAGTGACCAAGGGCTTATGAGTCCCCTGCTCTGCCGCTGAGCTACGCCGCCTCGTGCTCCCTTGGGAGGACGGGCGATATTTTACCACAATCCCCAAATCTTTGCAAGTCGCTGCGGGGGGCCAAAAAGCTCTACCTGTAGAAGCGACCAGCCAGTTGCCCCTACTACTGTAGTTTTGGCCTTTCATCGAGACTGTGGTATAATCTCTTGTACCTGTTCAGCGGTGAAATGAACAGTTGCAATCTCTCTAAATGATCGTGCTTGCTGAGCCTCTCCTCATTGTCGGTCATTGCGAGCCGCCCTGAGGAGATTGTTTTGGGCGTTTTGCTCTCTCATGGCACCGGCTGAGCACTCATGTGATTTGGTCCTTTGGAACAGGAGGGTATAGAGAAGCGTGTTTGGACGCTCAAAGAAGATTAGTGAAGGGTTGACTCGCACCCGGCAGGGTTTCTTTGGTAGAATCAGCAGCCTGTTTGGGGCCAGGACGATCAACGATGAGCTGTGGGAGGAGTTGGAGGAGCTGCTCATCCTGGCGGATGTGGGAGTCACTCCCACGGTGGAGATTATTGAGCGGCTGCAAGAGCGAGTGCGGCGCGAGAGGGTGCGCGATCCTCAGGTGGTGCGAGAAATGCTCAAAGAGGAGTTGCGGGCTATTTTAGTGACCAATGCCCCATCTCCTTCGGAAGATGAGCGGCTATTGACCGTGATCCTCGTCGTTGGTGCCAACGGTTCTGGCAAGACCACCAGCATTGCCAAGCTGGCGCATTTCTACCAGCAACAGGGTAAACGGGTGCTACTCGGCGCGGCCGATACGTTCCGTGCTGCGGCTATTGATCAGCTCAAAGTGTGGGGGCAGCGGGTGGGAGCCGAGGTGATAAGTCATCAGCCAGGGGCTGATCCCGGCGCTGTGGTCTACGATGCCATCCAAGCGGCTCGTGCCCGCCACGCCGATGTGCTCATTGTGGACACGGCGGGTCGCTTGCACACTAAGTACAACCTGATGCAGGAGCTGAAGAAAGTGCGGGCCGTCGCCGCCAAGAACGTTCACCGCGCTCCCCACGAGACTTTGCTGGTTTTGGATGCCACCACCGGACAGAATGCGCTGGCGCAGGCGCGGCACTTCAAAGAAGCGGTAGAAGTGACGGGCATCATCCTCGCCAAACTTGATGGGACGGCCAAGGGGGGCGTGGTTTTTGCCATTGCCCGTGAATTGGGTGTGCCCATCCGCTATGTGGGGACAGGTGAGGGTCTGGAGGACTGGGCCGTGTTTGACGCTGATGTCTTCGTCAACAGTTTGTTTGCATGAGGTCAGCTCACCTGGCACCAGGGGTAGCAGAGGGCGGCGGGCTGTAAAGCCCGCTCTACTGAAACAATTTTGAGCTAATGAGGTGATGTAATGGAAGATTTGATGGGACGATTGAACGAATTACAGGCGCGGATTCTTCGCATACAGGAGCGTCTTTGACATAGCAGCTAAAGAAGCGAGAATCGCTGAGCTGGAAAAGGAAGCAGCCCGGTCGGACTTCTGGGATGAGCCGGAGTCGGCACAGGCTAAGATGCAAGACCTGGCTGCGCTGCGGGAGGAGGTAGACATCTGGCGGGGGCTGGAAGCTCGGGCACGCGAGGCGGTTGAGTTGTTGGAGCTGGCCACGGCGGATGAAGAACCGGACGAGGAAGTGATAGCCGGTATCTTGCAGGAGGCTGCCGATCTCGAGAACGAGTTAGAGCGGCTGGAATTCCGGTTGCTCTTTTCCGGGGAACACGACAAAGGGGATGCCATTCTGGCCATCCACGCCGGCGCAGGGGGCACCGATGCCCAGGATTGGGCAGAGATGCTCATGCGCATGTATCTGCGCTGGGCAGAGGCGCGAGGTTATCGCACTGAGATATTGGATAGCCTCCCCGGCGAGGAGGCCGGACTTAAGCGAGCGACCATAGGCATCACGGGCCCTTACGCTTACGGCTACCTGCGTTCCGAACGAGGTGTCCACCGCCTGGTGCGCCTGTCTCCCTTCGATGCGGCCCATCGCCGGCATACATCCTTCGCCCTGGTCGAGGTTTGGCCGGACATTCAGAGCGATGTGGAAGTGGAACTTCGCCCCGAGGACCTGGAGATTGAGGTCTTTCGGGCTTCTGGGGCAGGGGGGCAACACGTGCAGAAGAACGCCACGGCGGTGCGCATTACTCACTTGCCCACGGGCATCACCGTCTCCTGCCAGAACGAGCGCTCTCAAACTCAGAATCGCGAGGTGGCCAAAAAGATTCTGCGGGCGCGTTTGTACCAGCTCGAAATAGAGAAGCAGGAGCGGGAACTGGCGCGCTTGAAGGGGGCGCACGTGGATGCGGGTTGGGGTAATCAAATCCGTTCCTATGTGTTGCATCCTTACAAGATGATAAAGGACCTGCGTACCGGTTATGAAACTGGTAACGTGGAGGCAGTGCTGGACGGTCGCCTGGACGATTTTATCGAGGCTTATCTGCGCTCGACGCTGGGCGAAAAGTCTTAACGCAGCGGATTGGTGGCGTGGAAGGGTCGGTGACAGCTTCATTGGAGAGGCGAGCTGTAGGACAACAGCCAGCACCGTCTGCTTCATGGCGGTGCGTCCTCAACCGGACCCAACCCGCCTTACGGTGAGTCGTAAGACAGGCTTTCAGCCTGTCCGCGCAGCACTGCCTGTTTCACGGCGGTGCATCCTCAACCGGACCCAACCCGCCCTACGGTGAGTCGTAAGACAGGCTTTCAGCCTGTCCGCGCAGCACTGCCTGTTTCACGGCGGTGCATCCTCAACCGGACCCAACCCGTCCT
>JACIWR010000208.1 GCA_014360845.1 Anaerolineae bacterium | reverse complement strand
CCGGCCAGCACGGCCAGGCTCACCGCGATGACAGGCACTATGAAGATACCGGTCAGTTGTTGCGCGGCGCGGGGGTCGTTCATCCGCGAGGAGGCGATGACTCCGCTGAGCACCGAGAGACAGGCGAACAATGGGCTGAGGACAGCCATGGACAGCAGCCATACCGGACGTATCAGGGCCAGGAAGACGACGTCCGTGGCGATGAACCACGCGCCCACGATCAGGACGACGAAACTCAACCAAGTGAGTACCACCGCCGGCGTCACGGCGGCAATACTTTTGGCGGTGAGGAGCTCCCAGGTGGCGATGGGCGTCGCCAGCAACGGCTCCAGGCTCTTGGTCTCCTTCTCCCCAATGATGCTGTAAGCGGCGATGTAGACGGGCAGAGTCATGGGAATGAGCATGAAGTAGAACATGTACTGGTCGTTCATCATCACGATGAACGCCGTCTTGGGGTCCAGATTTTGCAACTGAGGCGGAATGGGTGGCGCGTCATCGCCGATGACCTCACTTTCGGGCATGCGCTGCATGAAAAATATCGTACCCAGCACCATGCCCACCAGGAGAATGGGCACCAGGGCCATAGTGACGAGGATCATCTTGTTTTTGCGCATCTCCGCCCATTCTTTCTCGATGACAGCCCGGATTTTGGTGTTCATCGCGCCCTCTCCTGCGATTCCTCGTTCATCAGGGTGAAATAGACTTCCTCCAGTGAGTGCTGCTGTTCGCTGACAAATTGGACCGCGCCCCCGGCCTCTACCACGCGCCGCACCAGAATGGGGTTTTGCGTCTCCGGATCGTCCAGGCTGATGATCAAGCGCCGGTCCTCTTGCTGCACGTGGCGGACGAAGGGCAGCTCCCGCACGGCAGAAAGCACCGCCGGACTGATTTCCTGCAATTGCAGCACGATCTGCCGCCCGTAGAGGGACCGCCGCAGGCGTGCCGGGGTGTCTACCTGGATCAGGTGCTGGCGCATGACCGCGATGCGGTCGCACAAGCGATCGGCCTCGTCCAGGTTATGAGTACACAAGAAAATCGTGCGCCCTTCGCCCTTGACCTCGACGATGAAATCGCGCACCAAGCGGGCCGCCTCCGGGTCGAGGGCCGCCGTCGGTTCGTCCAGAAACAGCACCTTGGGCTCGTGAATCAGAGCGCGGGCGATGGCCAGCTTCTGCTTCATGCCTTTGGAGAAGCTCCCCACCGGCTCCGCGCGCCGCTCCCATAGACCCAGCAGGCTCAGGTACTTCTGCACCTGGCCGTCCACGTCGTCCACGCCGTACAATTTGGCGTATAGGGTCAGATTCTGCTGGGCGTTGAGGCGCTCGTACAAGCCCGGTGACTCGGTGAGGATGCCCACGCATTGGCGGATAGCCATGTCCTCTTCGCCGACTTTGTGCCCGTTGACCCAGGCTTCACCCGCCGTGGGCGCTATCAGACAGGTGAGCATGCGCACGGTGGTCGTCTTGCCTGCCCCGTTGGGACCCAGCAGACCGAACACCTCCCCTTCGGCTACGTCCAGCGAGAGGTTATCCACGGCCAGGACATCGCCAAATCGTTTGGTCAGACCTCGCGTCTCAATCATTTCCCACACCTTCAACAGCGATGGAATTCGAACGAGGGCGATATGCCCATATCAGGGCCAGACTGACCAGGGCCAGCAGGCCCAGAAGACCCTCAATGGCGGCGAAGGGCCAGCCCCATCCGAGAGTCATGACCGCGACTCCGTCTACCAGGGCATGCCAGCCGATGGCCAGGAACAGATAGCCGATGTTTTGACGGGTGAAAGCCTGCAAAACCAGCACCGCCAGTGCCACGTGGAGACAGATGGCGAACAGGCGCTCGGCAGCGCCCAGCAAGGGATTGTACCAGGCCTGCCCCCAGTAAGCGGCCACCTGATCGGGCGTGAGGCCGATGGCGGAGACATCTGCTCCGCGCGCGAAGAGCATGAACACGAAAGTGAGCGCCACGCTGAGCCCGACGAGAAACATGGACTCGAAGCCGCCATGGCCTGCGCCGAACATCAGCGCCTCCCGCCAGGTGCGCGCCTGCTTGATCACAAAGCGATACGCCAGGTAACGCGCTCCCTCTTCGCAGACCCCCGCCGACAGGCCCACGACGGCAGATAGCAGAAGCAACTGCGCGGGCGGGAGTTGCGACGGTAGATTGCCCCATGGAAGCAGTTGGCCGAGGCCCAGGTTCAGGGGAATGTGCACCACTTGCGAGGCGATGAACGTCGCCGCGCCGACCCAATAAAGCTTCCACGGCGTATCGAAGCGCCGTCGCAGGTACACGCCGAGGGCGATGGGAAAGCCGAACACGAAGATAATCTCGATAACAAAAGTCACCACAAGCATGGAACACTCTCCTAACCTCCCGCAGGCTCGGAGCCTGCGGGAGGTTCTACTACTCCTTGAGCGCCACGTTAGCGGCCACCAGAAGCGGGTCCCACACCGGCGAGAAGGGAGGCGCGTAAGCCAGGTCCAGCCGGGCCAGGTCCTCCACCGTCCAGCCGTGATGCAGAGCCGCGGCCAGAACGTCAATCCGCCGGGCCACGCCCTCCCGACCGATCACCTGACCGCCCAGCAGCTTCCCGTTGGCGGCGTCCACTATGAGCCTGACGTGGAGTGGCGAGTTGCCGGGGTAATAGTGCGCCCGCGTGGGTGCTTTGATCTGGGTGGCATTTACCTGGTAACCCAGCTCGCGGGCCTGCTTCTCGCTGAGACCGGTGCGGGCGGCGTGGATGTCACAGACCTTGGTCACCGCCGTGCCCACGACCCCCTCGAAAGTCGCCTGGCCGCCGGCCGCGTTGGCTCCGGCCACACGACCCTGTTTGTTGGCGGTGGTGCCCAGGGGGATGTAGGCTCCTCGCCCGCTCACGCGGTGGTAGGCTTCGGCGCAATCGCCCGCCGCGTACACGTTGGGCAGGTTGGTGCGCATGTGGGCATCGGTGACGATAGCGCCCTTGATTCCCACTTCCACGCCCGCTTCCTGGGCCAGCGCCGTGTTGGGGGCCACGCCGATGGCCAGCAGCACTAGGTCCGCCTCGAGAACCCCCTGGCTGGTGACCACCCGTCGCACCCGGTCGTCACCCTCGATGGCCATTAAGGTGTTGCCCAGCGAGAGACGCGCCCCTTTGCTCTCCAGCTCCTCTTGCACCAGCCGTGCCATCTCCGGGTCGAAGTTCTTCAGCACCTGCGGGGGCCGTCCGACGATGGTCACCTCCAACCCCAGACCCAAGAAACTCTCCGCGCATTCCATGCCAATGTAGCCCGCTCCGGCGATGACCACCCGCTGCGGCCATTGCGTCTGGAGCCATTCGCGGATGGCGATGCCGTCCTCCACTGTGCGCATGACGAACACGCCGGGCAGGTCTTTCCCCGGCAGATCACGGGGCACGGCCGGCCGCCCGCCGGTGGCGATCACCAGTTGATCGTAAGGTTCATCCCGCTCCTGGCCGCTGTCCAGATTGACCACGCGCACCACCTGGCGTGCGGGGTCAATTTCCGTGACCCGGTGGTGAACGTGCACGGCAATGCCCCGCTGGGCGAATTCTTCCGGCGTCCGGGCTATCAGGTCCGTGTGATCGCGCACTACGCCGGCGACGTAATAGGGCAATCCGCAGGAGCCGTAGGAGACGAAGCCGCTTTGCTCGTAGACTACCACCTCCAGGTCGCGCTTCATTCGTTTGGCTTTGGAGGCCGCGCTCATCCCCGCCGCCACCCCGCCGATGACGATCAGCCGCTTATGGCTCATTTTCCCCTCCCTGGTGGTCTTCGTCCACCTGCCGCCACAGTATCCAGGTACCCTTTTGCTTGCGTCCTTTGGGTTTGCGGTCGTAGTAGATGTCAAATATCTCGTCAGATGCTGTCAGCACGCGGTAGTAGTCACGGCCCACACCCCATGTGCCCCGCCGGTGGCTGGCTTTGACCCAGTAGGCCCCGCGTTCTTTCTCGTACATGGCTTTGCTTTTACCGCGCGGGGTGTAGTCGTGCCATTCGCGCAACAGGCTCACGACGCGGTAAGGGCGTCCGCGCCAGATGAAACCGTCGGGCACGCCGGTGCGCTTCTCCAGCGCCGGTTCCCGGTCGAACAGGGCTTCAATTTCCTCGCTGATAAAAGCCGGCATCGCATTTTACCTCAACGGCACAAACCCCACCACTGCCCACAGCTCTGGACTGTTCTTCTCGCAGTTGGCATCCCAGGCGTATTCGATCCTGGTGGGGAAACTCCATTCCGGGTCGAAGGTAATTCTGGCCTCGCTGTCGCAACGGTCCTCCAGCGGCCCCCGCTCAATGGTCTGCCGGGCCGCCTCGAACAGGCCGGGGATGGTGTAGGGTTGCAGTTTGGCCAGGGACGGGCCAGGGTCCAACAGGTCCCACTCCTCGGCTGGGATTGCATTGGCTTGTTCCGGTGTCCATGGTGGTAATAGCAGGGCGCGTCGTCCGGCGACGATCTCTCCGTTGCGCACTGTGATTTGGTAAGCGGCACCGCGCAGTGAGGGCTGTCCGTGTACAACGATGAGGCGATAACTGCTCAGTGCTTTGGCCTGCCACCGGGCCTGCGCCGCCTCCACGTCTTCTGCCTTGACGTTGACCCGGTACGAGGGCGTGAGCAAATCGGCCAGCAGCGCTCTCCAGCGACCGGTGACCAGCAGGAACAGCGCCACCACTGCGGCGAGGGCCATAAGCCAGTACATCAGCCTTCTCACCAGGGATGGTCTTCGTCTCCGGGGTGGGCGGGTCTGACGCATCATGACACCTCTCGCAGTTCGATGGTCCTTGTCCCATCGTCAAACAACGCATACCCGGGCGCGGCGCTGCCCTCGGGGCGGCTGAGGCTGCCCACGCCCACCAGGTATCGCGCCCGCGTGTCGAGGGAGATGTGCTGACCTTTGAGCCGCACCATCCGGCCGGTAGGCCCGATGCGCCACACCTCCCGGCGGTGGGTGTGGCCGTGAAAGAGCACTTGTTTATCCCGGGTCTCCAGTTCGGCCAGAGCCTGCCAGCGGGCGTCCTCGTCCTCGTCCAGATAGGGGAAAAGTTGACGCCATTTGACGTTGCTGGTCAACATGTATTCCATGAAGTCCACCACGTTGCTCAGCCCTTCTGGCCACCAGGGCGCGGCGTGGACGGCCAGAAAATCGTCGCCGGCGACCATGGGAGTCATGCTGAGCACAAACTGCTGATTAGTGGCGCTCAGCTCCCGCCAGCGGGAGACCTCCCAGTTGCCAAAGACGCCAATAGCCCCGATGGAGCGCAGCAGGTCGAAACAGGCATCGGAGCCGACATCGCCCAGGACGATGATGGTCTCCGCCCCCAGTTGCCGGGCGTCGGCGAGGGCCGCTTCCAAAGGACGCAGTTTGCCGTGAATATCAGAGAGGATGGCGTATCGCAAGGGTATCTCCCAAATTGGTTACCAACAGTTTTGCCCGCGTGTCGCTGCACAGGGACAAAGGGCCCTGAAGGAGCATCCTGAGCGGAGCGAGCGCAGCGAGCGTAGTCGCCAGAGGCATCCTGAGCGGAGCGAGCGCAGCGAGCGTAGTCGAAGGATGCGGTATTCGCTTTTTCGTCATCCTTCGACTGCGTTCGTCCCTCCGCTGGCGCTTCGGGACTCACTCCGCTCAGGATGACTTTTTCAAACTGTCAGGCGATTGGTCTCCCGAACCGTATTTGCTCACACGAGCAGCATCTTTATTATACCACACACCGCCTTACAGGAGAAACAGGCAGGTGCGACGCACTTTGAACCATGCGTCGCACCTTTATAGACAAGGGTAGGTGTGTGCTTCCCTGTGCGGGGCCTTTTTCAACCCCACAGCGGCAGTTGATACGCCGGTCGCCGGCCGTCCAGCAGGACGAAGGGAGCCGCTCGCTGGGGAATAGCTCCCACGCGGCGCAAGTCACTCAGTTCACGGAACTTGCCCCGCTTACGCAGGCGCACGATGCGCTCGGCCGAGCGGGGGCCAATGCCGGGGACCCGCAACAGTTCCTCTCGCGAGGCACGGTTGACTTCGATGGGAAACCGTTCGGGATGGGCCATGGCCCACATCGTCTTGGGATCGCTCTGGCGAGGGAGGTTACCCTCCTCGTCGAATATCAGCTCCTCGAAGGCGAAGCCGTACTTGCGTAGTAGCCAATCGGACTGGTACAGGCGGTGCTCGCGCCACAATGGGGTAGGTGGATGGTCGGCCAGAGGGGTGTCGGGCACGGGTTGAAAAGCGCTGAAGTAGGCGCGGGTCAAGTTTAACTCGCGGTAGAGCCGGTCGGCAGTGGCCAGTATCTCGCGGTCGGGTTCATCGGCTGCGCCGACAACGAACTGGGTGGTCGGCCCGGCAGGGGCCAGACGTCCTCCACTCTCCTCGCGCAGGCGTTTGACCCAGCGCAGGGGTTCCAGTAGCGCCGTGGTGAAATCTTTCTCGGGCGCGATACGAGCCAGCCGCTCGGGATTAGGGGCTTCCAGGTTCACAGAGACGCGATCGGCGAGCTGCATGGCCCGCTCGACGTGAGCTTGCGTGGCGCCGGGCAATATTTTGAGGTGGATGTAACCCGGAAAAGCCAGCCGCTGGCGGATGATCTCCACCGTGGCCAACATGCGGTCCATGGCCTGTCCGCTGTGTCCGCACACCCCCGAACTGAGGAACAGGCCCATCACCTGTCCCCGCCGCCACATCTGCTCGAAAGTGCGTGCCAACTCCTCAGGGGTAAAGGACACCCGCCGGAAGTCACGACTGCGTCGGTTGGCGCAGTAGGCGCAGTTGCGCTCGCAGACGTTGGTGAGCAGTACTTTCAGCAGGGCGACGCGTTGTCCGTCGGGCAGGACGGCGGGGTAAATCCAGCGCCCCAGATCGTCGCGTTTGCGGGTGGCCTCGGTGCCGCAGGCTTCGCCGCACAAGTCGTATTGGGCAGACCGGCCCAGGATTTCCACTTTTTCCAAAGTGTTCATGGCTTCACCTCCTCGGCCCGCGATCTGACCCCATTATACGAACAAATGTGCTAATTGTCAAGTGCTCTTACGCTTCCACCTGCTCGTCCAGCCAGCGCAGGTAGGCCGCGTCGCCGGCGATTAACGGCAGAGCGATGATCTCCGGCACTTCGTAGCTGTGCAATTCCTGTACTCGCTGTATGAGGCGGTCCAGCACGGCGTGGTGGCTTTTGACGATGAGCAACGTCTCCTGATCGTGTTCCACTTTTCCCGCCCAGCGGTACACTGAGTGCACTGTGGGGACGATGTTCACGCAAGCGGCCAGCCGCTCGTCCACCAGCGCCTGAGCGATTTTCTGCGCCTCTTCCATGTTTCCGCTCGTGATGAGCACCACTATCCGTTCGGACATGGGAAACTACCCCGTAGGCAGGTAACGACGCAATTTGGCCGCCAGATTGGGCAGAGGCAGACTCTGCAGCCAGACCCGTCCCGGTCCGGTGAGGGTGGCCAGGAATAGGCCCTCGCCGCCGAAGAGGATGTTGGTCACCCCTTTCACCATGCTCACGTCGTACTTCACCGTGGGCTCATAAAGGGCGATGTGCCCGGGGTCTACTTTCATCACCTGCCCGGGCTGGAGCTCGTAGTCCCGCACTTCGCCGGCCACTTCCAGGAAAACGACTCCCGGCCCGGTCACTTTCTGCAGGATGAATCCTTCGCCGCCGAAGAGGCCCGTGCCCAGGCGTTTGCGAAAATGCATCTCCAGTTTGACCGACTCTTCGGCGCACATGAAGGCGTCCTTCTGGCAAATGAGGCTCTGCCCGGCGGCCAGGGTAAAGGGCAGGATTTTGCCTGGCGCTTC
>JACIWR010000207.1 GCA_014360845.1 Anaerolineae bacterium | reverse complement strand
TCCCCCTTTGTGTCCTTAGAGTCAGTCCTTTGGGGTGGAATTCTGGCCCAACGAGCAAGAATCTCACTTGGAAGGTGCTATGGCCCAAGCACTGACCGACGAACAGCGTAAACTGATCCACGACCTGGCCCTGGCGGCCCGCGAGTTGCTGACCCGCGAGGCGAGGGAGTTGCTGGAGGGCGTCTATGGCCTCTACGCCGACGGGCGGCTGGACCCCCCGGAAAAGCTGCCCCAGGTACAGGCCGACCCAGAAACGGCCGAGACCTACCGCCGTCTGGCCCAGTTTCTGGACGATGAAGAACGCGCTGGCCTGCCCCGCGCCGAAGCGGTGGACAGGCTGGTCAAAGAGGTGGCCTTTACTCACCTCAACCGGCTGGTGGCCTTCAAGATGATGGAGGCCCGCAAGCTGATCCGCGGCACGGTGGACAAAGGGACCGAGTCCAACGCCTTCAAGTTCTACCTGGCCGACCCGGCCCACGCCGATGACCTGGCCTGTTACGAACGCGGAGATGTGGACACGGCCTACCGCCATTTCTTGCTCTGGCAGGCCGCGCAGGTGGCGCAGGAGGTGCGTGTGCTCTTCGACCCCGACACGCTGGCCAGCCGCCTCTTTCCCCGGCCTCGCGCCCTGCACGCGCTGCTGGGGATGCTCAACGCGCCCGATCTGGCCGATGCCTGGCGGGCCGACGAGACGATTGGCTGGATCTATCAGTTCTTCAATGAGCAAGAGAAAGCAGAGGTTTTCGAGCGGCTATACAAGCAGAAACAAAAGATGCGCCGCCAGGACATCCCGGCGGCTACCCAACTCTTTACCCCCCACTGGATCGTCCTCTTCCTGGTGCAGAACACGCTGGGCCGGCTGTGGGTGCAGATGCACCCGGATACTCGCCTGGTGGACACCGATTTGCTGGACTATCTCGTCCCTCTGGAAGGTGAGGTTCCGCCAGAACCGCTGCGGCCTGTCCGGGAGATCACGCTGTTGGACCCGGCCTGCGGCACGATGCACTTTGGCCTGGTGGCCTTTGACCTCTTTGCCGCCATGTACCAGGAAGAGTTGGACCGCGCCGGGGAGCCGGGCTGGCCGGGGACGCCCTCGGTGAGCGACCCGGCCGACATCCCCGCGGCCATCCTGGCGCATAACCTCTTTGGCATAGACATTGACCTGCGCGCCGTGCAGCTCTCGGCCCTGGCGCTGTACCTCAAGGCCAAAGCCCTGAACCCCAAGGCGCACATCACCGAGGCGAACCTGGCCTGCGCCGACGTGTTGCCCCTGGACGGCGCTAAACTGGGAACCTTCCTGCGCGAGGCGCGCTTTACGCGCCCCGCTTACGAGCGGCTGATCCGGGCGCTGTGGCACCGTCTCCAGGATGTGAACCAACTGGGTTCCTTGCTGCGGCTGGAGCGGGAACTGGGCGACCTGATCGCTGAGGAACGCGCCAAGTACGAAAAGGCGCCCCTCTTTGCCGGCCTGGAGGGCGAGTTCGAGCGCGAGGCCGCCGAAGAAGAGTTCTGGGCCATCATCTCGGCCCAAATCGTGCAGGGGCTGGACGAGTTCACCCGCCAGCAGGCCCAGGCCGGCGCCGACATGACCTTTTTTGCTGGCGAAGCGGTCAAGGGACTGCGGCTGTTGGACCTGATGCTGCGCCGCTATGACGTGGTCGTCACCAACCCGCCCTATTCCGGCAAGCGCAACCTGAATGCAACGCTGGCCAGCTATTTGGATGACGAGTATCCCGACGCCAAGGGTGACCTGTACACCGCGTTCATCCAGCGCTGCGGCGAGTTCGCCGACGAGGGCGGGCGCGTGGGCATGATCACCCAGCAGTCGTTCATGTTCCTGTCGTCCTACGAAAAGCTGCGCGCCCACCTGCGGGAGCGGTTTGCCATCGAGACGATGGCCCACACCGGCCCCCGCGCCTTTGCCGAGATTGGCGGCGAAAAGGTGAACACCACGGTGTTCTGCCTGCGTGCTGAAGCGGACACCCCGGCCCGCGAGAACAGCGTGGGTACTTACTTTCGCCTGGTGCACGCTCCCGACGGCGACGCCAAGCGCCTGGCCTTTGAGCAGGCGCTGCGCGACGGCAGCCACACCTACCGCGTAGCCCAGCGCCGCTTCGACGCCATCCCCGGCAGCCCGTGGGTCTACTGGATCCCCGAAGGCATCCGCCGGCTGTTCCAGGAGCTGCCCAGCCTGGGCGAGGTGGCGAAGCCCGCTGTGGGTCTGCAAACCGCCGACAACTTTCGCTTCCTGCGCTACTGGTGGGAGGTGGGGCGGGGGCGCATCGGCTTTGGCTGCCGCGACCGCGCCCAGGCCCGCGCCAGCGGCAAACGCTGGTTCCCCTACATGAAGGGCGGCGCTTACCGCAAGTGGTACGGGAATCAGGAGCATGTGGTCAACTGGTGGGATGACGGCAGAGAGATTCAGACCTTTTACGGCCCCGATGGGCGGCTGGCGTCACGCCCCCAGAACATGGACTATTACTTCCGCGAGGGGGTGACGTGGTCTGATCTCAGTTCTACAGGTTTCGGTGTACGCTACCTTCCGCCTGGCTTTGTGTTTGATGTCAAAGGCTCTTCGGGGTTTCCGCTGCCTGAGCACCGGCTGATTGTGCTGGCTGTGATGAACTCACCGTGGATGGGATTTGCGCTCGCGCTGCTTAACCCAACCGTCTCGTTCCAGGTTGGTGATATTTCGCGTGTGCCTTTCAAGCAACCAGATAGCCAACAGCGAGAGCGAGTGGGGAGCCTGACACGGTCTGCTGTGGACATTCGCCGATGGGAAGCGATGGTCGACGAAACCACCTTCGACTTTCTCGCCCCGCCGCGCTGGGACACCGGCCTGGACGACCTGGCCGCAGCCCAGGCTCGCCTGGCCGCCCTGGAAGCCCAGATTGACGACGAGGTGTATCGCCTCTACGGCATCAACGACGAGGACCGCGCCACCATCGAGGCCGAGCTGGCCGGAGGTTCCTCAGCTGAGGACGACACGCAACACGAAACACGCAACACGCCCCCCATGACCCGCCAGGAACTCGCCGTGCGCTGGATTAGCTACGCCGTGGGCGTCGTCCTGGGGCGGTTCCAGCCGGGCGTCGGGGGGGCGCTGGGCCGCGCCGTCTATCGTCGCGAGGACTTCGCCGTCGGCTCCCTGCCCGCCCCCGACGAAACCGAGTTCGACGCGCTCGTCGGCCCGCCGGAGCGCTTCGCCTACGTGGACGAGGCCGGTGGCCGCCATCTCTTCCCCGCCGAGGTCGAAGCCGCCCTGCGCGAGCTGGCCCTCCCCGACGGCATCGCCGTTCTGGATAAAGGCCATCCCCGCGATTTACCGGCTCTGGTCGAGCGCGCCCTCCACTTGATGCTCGACTGGGATGCCGCTACAGACCACGAAACACGCAACACGGACGCCGTCATCAAAGCCGGCGCCGATGGCGATTTGCGCCGTTTCCTCGAACGCGATTTCTTCACCAAATGGCACCTCAAGTGGTATCGCAAGCGGCCCGTCTACTGGCCCTTGCAGTCGGTGCGGCGGAGCTACGGCTTTGTCCTCTTCCACGAGCGGGTGGATCGCATGACGCTCTACACCCTGCAGCGCGATTATCTTGACCACAAGCTCAACGGACTGCGCCTGCGGATTGGCGACCTGCGGGGCCAGTTGGAGACGCTGAGTGGCGCAGCGCGCAAGCGGGTGGAACGGCAGATTGATAAAACCGCCCAACTGCTGGACGAGGTGAACGAGTTCGCCCAGACCATGGAGCGCATCGTCCGCGAAGGCTACGAGCCCGCGCCGAACTGGATTGACGACGGCGTCATCCTGCGCCTGGCCCCGCTGTGGGAGCTGATCCCCATCTGGGAGCGCGAGCCGAAGAAGTACTGGGAGCGGCTGGAGCGTGGCGATTATGACTGGAGCCACATCGCCATGCGTTACTGGCCGGAGCGGGTGCGAGAGAAGTGCAAGACGAACAAGTCATTCGCCATTGCCCACGGGCACGAGGAGTGGTATGAGGGGGATTAGCCACAGAGACACAGAGGACACGGAGAAAACCATACATAGGCTCTGGGCCTCTGTGGCAAGCCATAGGAGGAATGGATGGAGAAGATTCGTGACCTACTATCCCGTGACCTCTCCGAACCCATCGAAGAGGTCATCAAGCTCGACCAGCAAGACGAGCAGACCGTCTACAACGAGATGACCGAGTATGTGGCCACCGACCGTATTAAGCAGCAGTATTGGGAGGTGCTGAAAGCCATCGCCGACGCGCCGGGCGACCCCACTGAGGGTGTGGGCGTCTGGATTTCGGGCTTTTTCGGGTCGGGCAAATCCTCTTTTGCCAAGAACCTGGGCTACATCCTGGCCAACCGGTCGGTGTTGGGCCATCCCGCGGCCCAGCTCTTCATACAGCAGCTAGAACAGCAGTCGCCGACCGATCCTCTCGTGAAGCGCATCGCCGACACGGTGGGCTACATCAACAGCCGCTTCGACGCCCATGTCATCATGTTCGACGTGCAGGTGGACCGGGCCGTCCGGCGCGCCACCGAGCCCATCGCCGAGATCATGTACACCGTGCTCCTGCGCGAGCTGGACTATGCCCAGGACTATGACGTGGCCGAACTGGAGATCGAGCTGGAGGCCGAGGGTCGTCTGGCCGATTTTGTGCGAGCCTGCGCAGAGATGTTCGGCGACCAGGTGAACCAGATCGAGCCCGCAGACTCGGTTCCGGTCACTCTGCCGGATGTGCCGCCGCAAGTGTATGCCGTCTGGAGACGGGTACGCAAGGGGGCACAGCGCATCCAGCGGGCCAGCGCGGTGCTGAACCAGATCGATCCCACTACCTATCCTACTCCCGATTCGTGGGCCGCCTCGCTGCAGGGCAAAAGCGACATCACCATCCGCACCCTGGTGGACCGTACCTTTGAACTGACGGCTCGCCGCCGTCCCGGCCACACGGTCATCTTTATCATTGACGAGGTGGGCCAATACGTGGCCCGCAGCGCAGAGAAGATCGAGAATCTGCGCGCCGTGGTGGAGCATTTCGGGCAGGAGAGCAAGAATCGGGTGCTGGCCGGTAAGGCCGTCGCGCCGGTGTGGGTCATCGTCACCTCCCAGGAGAAACTGGACGAGGTGGTGGCGGCCATTGACGACAAGCGGGTGGAACTGGCCAAGCTTCAAGACCGCTTCCCGATTCGCATTGACATGGCCCCAGCCGACATCCGCGAGGTTGCCACCCGGCGCGTGCTGGCCAAGAAACCGGAGGCAGAGCTACTCCTGGGCCAGTGCTTCGACGAAGCGGCGGCTATGCTCAAAACACACACCCGGTTGGAGCGCACTTCCCGCAAGTTCGAGGTCAGCCGTGAGGAATTCGTACAGTTTTACCCCTATCTGCCCCATTTCATTGATCTGTCTATTGACATCGTGTCGGGCATGCGCCTGCAACCCGGTGCGCCCAAACACATCGGCGGCAGCAACCGCACCATCATCAAGCAGGCCTATGAGATGCTGGTCAGCGACCGCACTGCCTTGGCCGACGCACCCGTGGGTACCCTGGTCAGCCTGGACCGCATCTTTGACCTGGTCGAGGGGAACCTGTCCAGTGAAAAGCAGAAGGACATCACCGACATCGCCCAGCGCCGGCCCGACGACCCCTGGCCGGTGCGCACTGCCAAGGCCATTGCTCTTCTGGAGTACGTGCGCGACCTGCCCCGCACCGAGGTTAACCTGGCTGCCCTGCTTTATCGCACACTCGGCGACGACTCCCCCCTGCCCGAAATCCAGCGAGCTATTGACCTGTTGCGCGAGGCCCAGTTCATCCGCCAGACCGAAAGCGGCTGGAAGTTGCAGACCGCCCAGGAAAAGAGTTGGGCCGCCGAACGCAACGCCCATAACCCCAATCCCCGGCAGTGCAACGACATCCTGGAAGACCAATTGCGGAGCATCTTCTCCAGTCCCAACCTGACGCGCTATCGCTATCGCAACTTGCGCAACTTCCGGGTCGGCGTTTCGTGGGATGGGCGGGTCATCACCACAGGCGAAGCCCATGTGCCTTTGGTGTTGCGTGTGGCCGATGGTCCGGAAACATTCCAGGACGAGTGCGACCGTGCCCGCGACGACAGCCGGGCCGAGTCGCACCGCAATGAGGTGTTCTGGGTTATGAGCCTCAACACCGAGATTGATGAGTTGGTGGCCGAGCTCTACCGCTCCCGGCAGATGGTGGGTAAGTACGACCAGCTCCGCGCCCAGGGGAGAATCACCAACGAGGAGGCATCGAGCCTGGCGGCGGAGAAAACCGAGGCCATGCGTCTGGAGGAGCGGCTCAAAGAGCGGCTGCGGTCAGCCCTGGCCGATGGTCGAGGGTTTTTCCGTGGTGTTTCCAAGGACGGCGCTGCTCTGGGCAGGACGCTGAACGAGATCCTCAGATCGCTCTTTGACTACGCGGTGCCCGACCTCTATCCCAAGCTGGAGATGGGCGCCCGGCCGCTTAAAGGAAACGAGGCAGAAGAGATCCTCAAGGCGGCCAACCTCAACGGACTGCCCAAAGTCTTTTATGCCCCTCCCGATGGACTGGACCTGGTGATCAAGGAGGGCACCAAGTATGTGGTCAACCAGAACGCGCCCATCATCAAGGAGGTGGCCAACTACCTGGCCACCGAGCACTCCTATGGTAACAAGGTCACCGGCCGGACGCTGGAGAACCACTTCGGCGGCATCGGCTACGGCTGGGAGCGGGAAGTGCTGTGGCTGGTGTTGGCGACGCTATTGCGCGGCGGAGCCGTTGAAGTTACCTACCAAGGACGCCGCTACCGCAACCACCTGGATGCGCAGGTGCGCGCTCCCTTCAGCGGCACCAATGCCTTCCGCGCGGCATCCTTTGCCCCTCGCAAACCGATTGACTTGAAAACGCTGGTGACCGCTGCCCGCCGCTATGAAGCCCTCACCGGTGAGGAGGTAGACGTGGAGGAAAGCGCCATCGCGCAAGCCTTCCAACGTCTGGCCCGCGCCGAGTTGGAGGCGCTGCTTCCGGTAGAAGCCACCGTCCGTGCTCACCGTATCCCCTTGACTTCGGTGCTGCAGGAATACCACACTACACTGGAGACGGTGCTCAACAGCGCGTCCGACGATTGCGTCAACATGCTGGCCGGCGAGGGGGCCAGCTTCCAGGAGCTGCGAGACCAGGTTGCCGCCATCCGCAAGGCGGTGGACGAGAAGGGATTGGCACGCCTGCGCCGGATGCGTGCCGCTGCAGAGCAGATTTGGCCTTTGCTCGAGGCCGAAGGACTGAACGGTAAACTGGCTGCCTGCGCCCGGTTCTTGCAAGAGCGTCTGGAGGACGGCACCTATTATCAGGTTGCGGCAGAGCTGGACGAAGCACTCACGGCCCTCGAAACGGCCTATCGGCATCTGTATCAAACCCGCCACGACCAGCGCCAGGCCGCTTTCGTCCAGGCTGTAGAGGATGTCAAGGCCCAGCCCAACTGGCCGCTGGTACCGAAGGAGATGCAGGTGGCCGTACTCAAACCGCTGACCAACCGGGCCGGCCATGATCTGGACCTGCCGGAAGGTGCTCTGGTTTGTCGCACCTGTCAGGCCAGCCTGGCTGAGATGGCCTCCGACCTGGCAGCCATGGACCGCCTGCGCTCGGACGTGCTGTTGCGGGTGCAAGAACTGACCGCGCCGGAGGAAAAGATCGAACGGGTGCGGGTCTCCGACGTGGCCGGCGTCGGGCAGACCCTCAGCAGCTCGGAAGATGTGGAGGCTTTGCTGGAGCGGCTGCGCGACCATTTGCTCAAACTTATTGCGGCGGGTGTCAAAGTGGTGATAGAGTAGTTCGACAATGCCGCCGGAGCCTGCTGCGAGCGAAGCGTGGCGGGCGGCTCGCAATGACAGGTAAAGTAGCTCAATGTGGCCTCCGGCTGAAATGTTTGTCAAGGTAGTTTCCGGTGCACAACATAGCAGCCGACCGCTGGGTTAGCCTTGCAGATTGGGTATTGACAAATAGTACTATA
>JACIWR010000206.1 GCA_014360845.1 Anaerolineae bacterium | reverse complement strand
CGACCGTTATCCGGCGTCCGGACAGTGCCAGGTGGGCAGTTTGACTGGGGCGGTCGCCTCCTAAAAGGTAACGGAGGCGCCCAAAGGTTCCCTCAGGCTGAATGGAAACCAGCCGGAGAGTGTAAAGGCATAAGGGAGCTTGACTGCAAGACCTACAAGTCGAGCAGAGACGAAAGTCGGGCTTAGTGATCCCACGGTTCCGAGTGGAAGGGCCGTGGCTTACCGGATAAAAGCTACCCCGGGGATAACAGGCTAGTCGGGCCCAAGAGTTCACATCGACGGCCCGGCTCGGCACCTCGATGTCGGCTCATCGCATCCTGGGGCTGAATAAGGTCCCAAGGGTTGGGCTGTTCGCCCATTAAAGCGGTACGTGAGCTGGGTTCAGACCGTCGTGAGACAGGTCGGTCTCTATCCGCTGTGGGCGCAGGGGACTTGAGGGGAGCTGCCCTTAGTACGAGAGGACCAGGGTGGACAGACCGCTAGTGTGCCAGTTGTCACGCCAGTGGCATCGCTGGGTAGCTAACGTCTGGCAGAGATAACCGCTGAAAGCATCTAAGTGGGAAACTCGCCCCAAGATTAGGTCCCCCACCGGGCTAACCGGGTAAGACCGCCGGAAGACTACCGGTTTGATAGGCCGCAGGTGTAAGCACAGCAATGTGTTTAGCTGAGCGGTACTAACGGTCGAGGGCTTAATTCAGTCTGTGAGGTAGTGGAAGCGAAGCAAGCATTCTGTTCAGTTTTTAGAGTGCCAGGTGGCACTGCTTAAGAAATCAAATTTGTGGAGCCAAAAAGCTCTCTTGGTGATTCTAGCGGCGGGGACACACCCTGCTCCATCCCGAACCAGGAAGTTAAGCCCGCCAGCGCCGATGGTACTTGAGGGGCAGCCCTCTGGGAGAGTAGGTCATTGCCAGGAGAGCTTTTTGGATTTTAACGAGAGGCGCGATCGAGAAGGGCTCGGTCTATGAGCCTCTCGTTTGCTTTAGGGGGGATTTGCTATTTCCTGGAATTTCTGCTATAACAATCCCCAGTACTTGTTTGCCATCCGCTGTCTTGGGCCGTAGGGCGGGTTGAGGACGCACCGCTGTGAAACACGGCAGGTAGGCGGCTCCTGGGACTTTGCCACACGAGGGTGGCTCTGGGGCGATGTTCGAAGCCCAGGGAGCTACATGCTGGAGCCGCCGCCAACCTGCCCTACCCTCTGCCTTGAGGACGCACCGCCGCCTGGGCGGCAGGTAGGGTTTTGAGGACACACACCTGCCCTACTGCGGGGGAAGAAAGCCCTCTGCCCCTACGCGCTGATGGTAAACAAGTACAGGTCCCTGAATAAGCCTTTGTGGGAGGGGTGTGAGAAAGTGAGTAGCAATGCTCAGAAGTTGGTGATACTGCGACAACGGCGCCGCCGCCACCGGAAGGGCAATGGCGGCAATCTGTTCTTGCGCCTGGCGCTGGGTTTTGTCTTGACTGTGGTCCTGGCAGTCGTGCTCGTTATCGGGGCCGGGGTGGGTACGGTGGCCGGGGTGTATGCTTATTACGCCAAGGAGCTGCCTGACCCCCAGGCCATCGAGATCGTCGAAGAGGAATTCGAGACGACGAAGTTCTTCGATCGCACAGGCCAGACCCTGCTCTACGAGGTGGTGAATCCCCTGGGTGACCGCACCTGGGTGACGCTGGATCAGATTCCGGAGCACGTGATTAACGCCACTGTGGCCATCGAGGATAAGGACTACTGGAAGAACCCTGGGATTAACCTGCGGGGTCTGGCCCGCGCCTTTGTCTCTAACTTGCAGGGAAAACAGATACAGGGTGGTAGTTCCATCACCCAGCAGTTGGTCAAGAAGGTGCTGATCCCGCCGGAGGAGCGGGAGGTCCGCTCGTACTCGCGCAAGGTGAAAGAGGTCATCCTGGCCCTGGAGATCACCCGCAAGTACAGCAAAGAGCAGATTTTGGAGTGGTATTTCAACCGCATCTTCTACGGTCACCTGGCTTATGGCATAGAAGCAGCGGCGCAGGTTTACTTTGGCAAGCATGTGAGCGAGTTGAACCTGGCCGAGGCGGCGATGCTGGCGGCCCTGCCTCAGTATCCCGGTCTCAATCCCATTGACAACTGGGACAAGGCCAAGCAGCGCCAGCATCTGGTGTTGGATGCTATGTTGCGCCAGGGGTACATCACTCAGGAAGAGGCCATCGCGGCCAAATCCGAGGAGTTGATCCTCAAGCGCGGGGTGGAGGAGCGTTACGATGTCATTGCTCCCCACTTTTCCCTGTATGCTCTGGACCGGCTGGAGGAGATCGTGCCGCCGGAGTATATCCTGCGGGGCGGGTTGCGAGTCTACACCACCATTGATCTGGAGATGCAGGCCAAGGCCGAGGAGATGGCACGGGCTCACATCGCCAAGTTGGAGGAAGAGGGCCGTAACGCGCACAATGCGGCGGTGGTCAGTTTGAATGTGCGTACCGGCGAGATACTGGTCATGGTGGGCAGTCTGGATTATTGGAATGAGGAAATTGACGGTGAGGTGAATGAGGCCATCGCCAATCACCAGCCTGGGTCGGCTTTCAAACCGTTCAGTTACGTCACCGCTTTTTCCCAGGGTTATACTCCGGCGACGATGATCATGGACGTGCGCACCTGCTTCCCTCAGGACCCGCCCAATCCGCCCTATTGCCCGGAGAACTACGATCGCAAATACCATGGCCCCCAGACTTTCCGCACGGCTTTGCAGCGCTCGCTCAATATCTGTGCGGTCAAAGTGCTGGATTTGGCCGGGGTGGCCAATGTGATTAAAACGGCGCATCGCATGGGCATCAGCACTTTGCGCGAAGACATGGATTACTACGGCTTGAGTCTGACCCTGGGCGGTGGTGAGGTCAAATTGCTGGATATGGCTTATGCCTACAGCGTCTTCGCCAACGGGGGTAAGATGGTGGGCATACCGGTGCCAGAATCGCGGCGGGAGACCGGTTATCGCGAGCTGGACCCGGTGGCCATCTTGCGCGTCGAGGATCGCGACGGTAACATCTTGTGGGAATACAAAGAGCCGGAGACACGACAGGTGCTCAGCCCGCAATTGGCTTACCTGATGTGCAACGTCCTCTCGGATAACAATGCACGCATCGCTGCCTTTGGGGTCAACAACCCCTTGCATCTGGAAGATCGCCCTGTGGCGGCCAAGACCGGCACCACTGACGATTTCCGTGACGCGTGGACTCTCGGCTTCACCCCTCAGTTGGTGACCGGGGTGTGGGTCGGTAACAGCGACGATGAGCCCATGGAACACGTGCCCGGTTCGCGAGGTGCTGGCCCTATCTGGCATGATTTCATGGAGTGGGCTACCAAGGACATGCCGGTGGAGCAGTTTGTGCGCCCCGAAGGCATCGAGGAGCACATGGTGTGTGCGGTTTCGGGTCTGCTGCCCAATGAACACTGCCCGCACAAGATCCGTGAGGTGTTCATCGCCGGCACAGCGCCGACGGCGGTTTGTAATGTGCATCAGGCCTTCCAGATCAACCGCGAGACGGGTAAACTGGCCACGGTCTACACCCCGCCGGAGCTGGTGGACACGGTGGTGTACGAAATCTATCCCCCGGAGGCTGACGACTGGGTGCGCGAAGCGGGCATTCCACAGCCACCGACGGAGTACGATACCATCTATGGTCCCAGCCCTGAGTCGGAGGATGTGGCCATTCTCAAACCTGCACCTTATGCCTATCTCAGCAAAGGCACGGTCATCGAGGGGAACGCGCGGGGAGGCAATTTCGCTTTCTATCGCCTGGAATACGGTCCCGGCCTCAATCCCTCGTCGTGGACGCAGTTAGGCGGTGATCATCCCAATCAGGTGTCCAACGGACCGCTGGAGTATTGGGATGTGAGCCAGTTGGACGGTTTGTACACCCTGCGCTTGAGAGTGGTGGGGCATGATGGGTCCGTCCGCGATGATGCTGTCCAGGTGACTATAGATAACATCTCGCCTACGGTGAGCATCGGCTATCCGTTGGAGGGCGATTTGTACGTCATGGAGGACGATGAGTGGGTGAATATCCAGGCCGATGCCCGGGATAATGTCTCGATGGACCGCGTGGAGTTCTTCGTGGACAATCAGTCCATTGGCGTGACCATGGTGCCGCCCTTCAACAAACGCTGGATGATTACCATGTCCGACACCTTGCCCGCCCCCACACCTATGGTCATCACGCGCACCGAGCCGATCACCAATCCGGTGGACGGCAGCATCATCGGCGAGCGGGTGATCACCGTCACCCAGGTGATTACCACCGAGGATGGCATGGTGCAGCAGTGGTGGGAGAATGGTTTCGGAGTGATGTACTACATCACCGATACCAAGCATTTCACCGAAACGCACCTGATCCACGTGGTGGCCTACGACGCCGCGGGTAACCGCACGGAAAGTGAACGAGTGCGCATCTACGTGATTCACGAGGACAAAGAGGAGAAGGAAGAAACGAGTATGGACCTCGTGGGCCGGCGGGATGACGAGGTGGCGTTTATCGGGGATGAGAGGCGGACCTGGATAATAGGATGATAAAGGTGCGACGCGCTTCCCAAAGTGCGTCGCACCTTGTTTTTTTATGGGCTGTATTCTTTCATCACCAGCAGCAGGTAGACAATCTCGCTGCGCACGGTGTAACTCATGGTGCTGGTGTAACCCTTCATGTCGGCGATTTGGAACTCGATGCGATTGTCCGTCTCCCTGGGCTGGCCAAAGGGCACGGCGGAGGCGGTGATGGTCTGTATCTCGGTGGTGCCATTGTTGCCGCTGCACGTGGCCGTGAGCCACTCGCTCCACGATAATCCCCCGTCGGTTGAGTAACGATAAAGGGCGCTGTCCACGTTCAGACCGGAGATTTCGTCGAACACGCGGACGGTGCAGGTGACTGTACTTTCCCCCCCTCTCCACCCTTCGGGTGTGAAGTCCCGCCAGCCGGTGGGCGGGTTGGTGTCCGAGAGGGTGACCGTCCTGGTCAGGTCGGCGGAGACATTGCCCGCGCCGTCTATGAATTTGACGGTGATGACTTTGAGCCCCTCGCCGGGGGTGAGCCGCCATTGTGCGCTGGAGGCCAGGCTGATGGGGTAGCCGACGATGAGCACGCGGTCCAGATACAGGTCGGCGGTGGCCCGGTAGGCGGTGCGAAACTCCAGGCCGGAGGTGCCGGCGTCGGTGTAGTTGAAGTCCACGGCGAATTCCTGATAGGTGTCGGCCTCGCGGAAGTCCGTCCCGCGCAGACGGCGCAGGCCCAGAACGCGCTCGCCGGCGTTGTCCACCACGTCGAGCATGGCCACCTCGGCGGTGGTGATCACGTTGTTGGTCTTCAGGCGGAAGTAGGCACGGTAAGCGTGCCCGGGTGGTAAAATGTAAGTGTAGGGGCCGTACCAGGCCCCGGCGCTGTGCACGCCGGCCAGCCCTCGCCAGGCAGAACCGTTCAGTGCGTCGGTGTCGGTAATGGCTTCGCCGGACTGGTGATACAAATCCTCGCCTTCCCAGGTCCAGCCCTCGTTACTGAAGGCCATCGTCTGCACCCCGCTGCCAGAGCTGGGGTCGGTGGCGGAAAGGGAGGAGACGGTCACGGTGATGGTGTCGGTGTAGGCGTCGCTGATGGTGGCCGTGGTACTGGTCGGCGGCTGGCGGTCCAGACCGATGTGCACCGTGCCGGCCTGGGATTGCACGTAGCCCTCGCTATCGCTGATGCGGAGGGAGAGGGTGATACTTTTAGAGGGGGTATCGTTGAGGGCGGTCACGTCCCAGACCGTGCTCCAGCCATCGCTGTCCACCGTGTCGGTGATGAGCAGAGTGGTGGTGTCGGTCACGACGTAGAAGCCCACTTCCGCCACGGCGCTGTTTTCGTCACTGGCGTTGGCGGTGATGTGTACCCGGTTGCTGGTGATGAAGTAGTCCGACCAGGGAAGGGTCACCGCGCCGATGGGTGTCGGGCCGCCGTTGCTGGGCAGTTCCACGGTGACGTTGGTGTAGTAGTGGGTGAGGATCTGCTGATAGCCCCAATCGTGCCACTCGGCCCAGCGCCGCGCCCCGCGCTGAGACATCCCCCAGCCGTGTCCCCAGCGCTCTTGTCCAAAGCTGACGGGATCATCCACAGCCTGGATGTAGTCCACCCCGGTCATGCCACGGGTCGGGCAGCCGTTCTCGGCGCTGTAGAAGGCTTTGATCACGTCGCCCTGGTAGGCGATGTACTGGCCCCGGGTGTCGTCGGTGGCGGCGTCACTTCGCCAATGGCGTTGATCCTCCCGCCCCATGACCTGATAGTCGGTCCAGTCGGATACGTCCCAGTCCGGATGCTCAGGGTCAGGATGCTCAATATGGTACCAGGCATAGCTGCGCGCGGCCACGGCCTGGGCTTTGATGGCCTCGGTGGGATAGATCGAGGCGCTGATCTCCACCGGCACTACCCGCTTGACGTAGTTCTCGAAGGTGATGACGTCAATCTGGCCGACGGGCACGTCCGAGCGGTAGTAGTTCTCCTCGCGGTGGATAACGCGGATGGTATCCGGCGGGGTCTTTTGAGCCAGGGTTCCCACGACGCTGGCGGTCACGGGGGCGGCCAGGTTGGAAAAGTCCTCGCCGGACCCCGGTTTCTGCTCCTCTCTCCTGACGGGGGAGGAGACAGCGCGGTTGACGTCCAGCACCCACACGTCGCCCGCGCGGTTGAAGGCGAGATAGCGGCCATCAGGCGACCAGGCAGGGCTGCTCTCCTCCAGGTCATTGCGCCAGAGCAGGCGCAGGTTACCGCCGTCCACGTCCACCAGCCAGATGTCGCTGGCGGAGGCGGTCTCGGCTCCCAGCGGCGTGCGGGAGAAGGCCAGCGTGCGCCCGTCTGGTGACCAACTGGGCTCGCTGAACAGCTCCTCCCGGCCCTGGACCAGGAGGGCGGGCGCCTGGTTACCCTCTACGTCCGCTACCCACAGCGCCGGCGAGAGGTTTTCGGCGCTGACGTAGGCCAGCCGCCGCCCATCCGGTGACCAGGTGAAGTTCAAGATATGGGCCTCTGCGGCCAGCAGTCGCGGTTCCGCGCCGGGATGGGGTACTGCCCACAGGTGCGCGCCGTCGCTCCAGGCAACGTGCGAGCCGTCGGGAGAGAGGCGAACCCGGGCCCCGGTGGGCAGGGCGGGCAGGTCGAAGGCCTGGGCGGCCATCCCCTCGCTGCTCAGCCACAGGCGTCCCTCCTGAGCGAAAGCCAGGGCCTGGCCCACCCAGGCTGGCGGTGTGCGCCAGTCGGCAGAACCCCGCGATTGCTCCTGTCCGCTGACCAGGTCCAGGACGCGGACTTCCCAACGTCCATCGCCAGCAAAAGACAGGTAGGCCAGACGCTGCCCGTCCCCGGAATAGGAGGGGGCCAGGGCGTTATCGCTGAGCCTGGTGGCCGGGCCACCGTCAGGGGAAAGGGAGACCGCCCACAATTCGCTGAGCATCTGGCGGGTGGTTCCGGTGCCGACTACCGCGCCCCAGCGGTTGACGAGGACTGTGCGCCCGTCAGGGGACCAGCCGGCGAGACGGGAGCGCCCGTCGGAGGTCAGGGGCCTCATCCAATCGGGGCCCTGGGCGGTGACGGGTAAGGTGGTCAGTTGGGTCAACAGGAGCAATAGCCCCAGGAGGGCCAGACCCACCGACAGTATCGAGAACCAAAAGCATTTGGGTTTCATAAGCCAGTTCACCTCGTGTACTTTTGTAGCTATCATACGTGAGAAGGGCGTTCCTGTCAAACCGGCGTTGTCAGCCGCGCAGAGATGAAATCCTGATAATCTCGCAGAATTCAACTCCGCGAGATTATCGGTGCTCTCCGCCTTCCGCAATCCGCACCGTCTGTTACACGGAGGGGTATACTCGGAGGCAAACTCATTTTGACTTTTGGTTTGGGTTGTGTTATACTCGCTCACCTATGGGGGAAACGGGGGGGAGTTTAGCATAAGAGGAGATTCATTGATGTCCACACTGAACAATCGTATACTGCGGGTCTTTTGGGTGGGTCTGCTGC
>JACIWR010000205.1 GCA_014360845.1 Anaerolineae bacterium | reverse complement strand
GGAGAGTCTGTCCTACGTAACGCGGGCTTTCCAGCTCGCAAGGGACGGGCTGGAGAGTCTGTCCTACGTAACGCGGGCTTTCCAGCTCGCAAGGGAGGGGCTGGAGAGTCTGTCCTACGTATCGCGGGCTTTCCAGCTCGCAAGGGACGGGCTGAAAAGCCTGTCTCTACTGATGAAGCCTTATTCCCCTATTATCTGCACTACCACTTCCCTGGCCAGTGGTCCATCGTATTCGGCGAAGTAAATGCGCTGCCGCCCTCCCCTCACCATCTGTCCCTCGGCGATGGGAAAGCAGGCGAAATAACCGCTCAGGATACTCTTCAGATGGGCGCCGGCGTTGAACCCTAGCCGTCCGTCGAAATCCAGATAGCGGTTATGGTAGTAAGCATATTCCTGGGGCCGATCGGGAGCCAGCCGTTCCAGATGGTCCACCACGTCTTGCTCCAGGCACTCCAACCCCTCGGTGACTATGATGCCGGCCGAAGTGTGCTTGGTGAGAACGTTCACCAGGCCGTTGCGCACTCCGCTGGCAGCTATGATACGCTCTACCTCTGGCGTGATGTCCACCAACTCCTGTCCGGCGCGGGACTGCACGGTGATCTGTTCCAGTTTAACGATCATCTCTCCGAGTCTCCCAGCAAGCGCAGCGCGTTCTCCTCAAAAACCATCGTAAGAGTCTTCTCACTGAGCCCCACACGGCGTACAGCGCGGGCCATGTTCTTGATCTCCACCCGGGGATAGTTGGAGCCGAAGACGACCTGATGACGCAGACTGTGCTCGATCAGGGTCAAGGGGACGCGGCGGACGAGGAGGTCGGTAATGAAGTCGTCGGGATTATCAAAGTAAAGGGCCGCCGTGTCTACGTAGAGATTGGGATACCTCAGGGCCAGAGCAGCTACCTCCAGCGACCAGGGCCAGGCGAAGTGGGTGGCCACGATGCGCAAATGAGGAAAGTCAGCCAGGACCGGTTCCAGGTGCAGAGGATGCCCCCAGACCAGTCGGGCCCTCGGTTCCCAACTCATCCCTGCGTGGATGATAACGGGGATACCCAGTGCCTGCGCCCGCTCGTAAAGGGGATAGACCGCCCGGTCGCCGGGGTAGAACTCCTGAGACGGGGGCGAGAGTTTGAGGCCCCGCAATCCCAGGTCGGCCACGGCCCGCTCCAGGCGATCGGGAGCATCAGGGGCCAGGGGGTCCACGCTGGCGAAGCCCACGAAACGCTCTGGGGCCATCGCCACCAACTCCGCGATCTGTTCATTGGAGTAGATGGGAAGCCCTCGGGTACGGGTGGTCTCGAGGGGCAAGAGCACGGCCCGCTGTAAGCCGGAGATGTCCAGTTCCAGGAGGAAGGTCTCTAACGGCTGCAGGCGGTTGCCGATGAAAAACACTTCCCGCGCCGCTTTTTCCAGCTCCGGGTAACGGATGACCATCTCCTCGACCAGCACAGGATGGGTATGGAAGTCTATCACTCCGCCAATCTCCTTGCTTGCTGCACCGCGCTAGAGGCTGTAGAGCATGCGGTCTTTGTATTGGGCCATTAACCGCTTGTTGTACTCGTCTCCGCCCTCTACATTGGCGGCCAGATAGACGGGAGGGGTGAACCCCTGGGCCAGCAGCTTCTCCACCGTAGCTGCCATGAGAGCGTGGAGGATAGCGCAACTGGTGACGCCCGAGATGGGGCAGATTTTCTGGGGCACACCCTCGACCTCCAGGATGGCGTCGCCGGGCGGAACCGGGTTGTCAATCACTACGTCTACCAGCTCGTACATCTTTTTGCCGCTGGAGTGGCGAGAGCTCACGCTGGTGGTATACTCCATGGAAGTCAGGCCGATTACTTTCATCCCTCGCTCTTTGGCAGCCATGGCCATTTCGATGGGCACGGCGTTGCGCCCGGAGATGGAGACCAGGATGAGGACATCCCCCGCTTTGGTGGGCAGCCTATCCAGTAACAGCCGGCCATAGCCCTCCAACCGCTCCATTTTGGAGGTGAAGGTGGGCGGGAAATCCTCCAGGGACATGCCTGGGCCGAAGATGGGATTGACCAGCATCAAGCCTCCCGCCCGGTAGAATATATCCTGCACCGGGAGCGAAGAGTGGCTACAGCCAAAGGCGAAGAGCAGATGCCCATCCATAATCGCCTGGCTGATAATCTTGGCTGCCTCCTCAATTTTATCCAACTGGCTCTCTTCGATTTTTTTGATGATGGCCGAAGCCTTTTCTAAATACTCCTGCGCTAGCATTCTGATCTGCCTCCTTAAGCTAATTCTTCTCCTCCCCATGAGTACGGGGTTATGTTGGTCGGTTAGACCAGGGCGGCGGGTATGGCTCTCTGCCTCTCCCACTCAGGCCTCATAAACCACCCACCCGCCGACCATAGTCAATGTTACCTTGAACTCCTCATCATCCAACAGGACGATGTCCGCGTCCTTACCTGGCTCCAGGCTCCCTTTCTCCCGCTCCATGCCGATGACCCGAGCCGGGTTGTAGCTGGCCATCGGCAGGACCTCGGCCAATGAGAGGCCCGTCGCGGCCATGGCGTTACGCACTGCTCTGTCCATGGTCAGAGTGCTGCCGGCCAGGCTGCCCGTGGCGATGCGGGCTACGCCTTCATGGACGGTCACCGGCTGCCCGCCCAACTCATAAGTGCCATCGGGAAGACCCGCCGCCCGGATGGCATCGGTCATCAGCACCGTCCGCTCTACGCCCTTGGCCTGCACCAGGAGCTTTATCACCGCCGGGTGGACGTGGACGTTATCGGCAATGACCTCGGCTGTGATCTCGGCACAAGTCAGCACTGCTCCCACGGTGCCTGGCTCTCGGTGATGCAAGCCGACCATGCCGTTGAAGGTATGGCAGGCGTGGCTGAGACCCAAGCGCACGGCGTCCAGCACCTCCTCGTAGCTGGCCGCGGAATGGCCGACGGCCACAGTAGCTCCCTGTTGCACCGCGTAAGGGATAAAGGCTTTGTTTTCGGGGATCTCCGGCGCCAGGGTGATCAATCTGACGTTATTCCAGGCGAAGAACTGGCGGTACTCATCGGGGTCGGCGGGGCGGATGTGCTGGAGAGGCTGAGCACCTGGCTTGCTGGGGTTGATATAGGGTCCCTCCACGTGCACCCCTAGCACTTGCGCGCCGCCGGTTGACCGGCTCTGGCCCGCGGCTGTGTTCTCAATGGCCGCCAGTATCGCCTCTCTGGACGCCGTCACCGTCGTCGGCAGAAAGCCAGTCACTCCGTGGCTGGCGAAGAATGCCGCCATCTTTTGAATGGCTTGCGGTGTGGCATCCATGGTATCGTATCCAACCCCACCATGGACGTGGATGTCAATGAAGCCTGGGATTACTGCCTTCCCCGCCGCATCAATGATGGTCGCCCCTGCGTACCCTGTCGGATCCAAGCCCTCTGTGATCTCAACGATCTTCCCCCCCTCGATGATCACCGCGCTGTGCTCTAATATCTGCCCTGGGGTGAAGACCCGTCCATTGATAATAATCACTCTGTTCATCGAGACCCTCTTTAGTCTGTGGGATCAACTTCGCCTTTGCGGCTGTAATCCCGGATCAACTGCACCGCTTCTTGAACGCTGTCGCATTGACGGAGGGCGGTCACCGCGTCTTCATTTTGCAGGAATACGGCCAGTTCCTGCAAAGCTTGAATGTGGCCTTGTTTGTCCTCCGCTCCAAAAGCGAAGACTAAATCCACAGGATCGTTGGCCCTGGAGCCGAACTCGACCGGAGAGACCAGTCTTACCAGGCTCATGCACATGCGCTGTACCCCGTCCTCGGGCCGGGCATGGGCCAGGGCAATGCCGGGAGCTACCACCATATAAGGGCCAAGCTCCTCCACGACCCTGATCATCCCCTCAACGTAGGAAGGTGACACAGCGTTCACAGCCACCAAAAGTTCGCCGGCCAGGCGAACACTCTCCCGCCAATCGGCGGCCTGGGCGTTCAATTTTATCGTTTTCTCAGTCAACAAATCGCCTAAACCAACGGCCATAACCTGTACTTCCTGACCTCCCTTTCGTGGTTACGAGGAACTGGGGACAAGGCGCAGGAAGGGGGCCAGCCTAAGAGCTATGCTGGCCCCCGATTCTCGCTGGGGCAAGCGCCCACGCCCTGCGGTGTCAGCAGCTATGCCAGGCCAAAGAGCTTGGCGATGCCCCAGATGACGAAGGCCGGCAGGATAGCGTCGGGCACGGTGAAGAACAGGCCCTCAGCACCCATGCTCGCCAGGTCACCGAAGATTTGGAGCTGGTAGCCCAGGCTGATCATGAACCACCCGGCGAAGCACCACCAGAAACCGCCGATAACGGCTCCCCACTTGCCGCCGTAAGCGTTACCGAAGATAGCTCCCGCACCGCTGGCGAAGAAAGCGGCGATCATGCTGGGGATGGGGATGGGCCAGCCGAGGAGGCCCAAGATGACGATGGCCACCGCCTGCCCAATGCTGCCGGTGATCAGGCCAATCATCAGGGAAACGGGTGCATAAGGATAGATAACCGGGCAGTCCAGGGCCGGCTTGGCGCCGGGCACGATGACATCGGCGATGCCCTTGAAGGCCGGCACGATCTCGGCGATCAGCATGCGCACACCGTGAATCAGGACCAGCACGCCGGCAGCGAAGCCCAGGGCCTGCAGGATGGAGAAGACAATCCAGTTCTGGTCGCCGCTCAGTCCGCTCACGAACTCGGGCCCGGCGAAGATCATGGCCACAATGACCACGAGCAGCATGATCAGCGAGATGGAGATGGCCATATCCCGGAAGAAGGACAAACCCTCAGGCAGTTTCAGGTCTTCAGCGCTGTCCTCCGGATTGCCCACCAGCTTGGCCAGCCAGCCACCGGTCACGTTCAGCAGGGTCTGACCGTGGCCGAAGGCTATCTCATCCGAGCCTGTGATTTTGCGCATGAAAGGCTGAGCCAGAGCCGGGGCCAGGGTCATGTACAGGCCATCGGTGATGGAAGCCAGGACCACCACCAGCCAGAAAGGCAGGCCGAAAGAGTGAAAGAGGATGGCGAAAGCACCGGCGTGAATCCAGATCATGTGGCCCGTCAGGTAGATATACTTCCACGGGGTAAAGCGAGCTAGAAGGATGTGGATGATGTAGCCAAAGAGCATCGTGAGGGCAATTTCCCCGGCGACGCGGCCCACATTTGCGGTCTGCACGGCGGTGACGCAGGCCTCATCAAAGGTCACAAAACCCTCGATTTGGAAGGCCTGGGTGAACATTTGCTCGATGGGGACCAGGGCATTGATCAGCGCTCCGATGCCCACGCTCATGATGAGCACGCCCAGGATGGTCTTCAGTGTACCGCTGATGACCTCCCCGGCGCTCTTGCGCTGGATAAGCAATCCCACCAGGGCCATCAAACCCAGGATGATCGCAGGGGTCGTGACCAGCTCCAAGATTAGCGCAAACATTGATTTACCTCCTTGAGATTATAGAGTCAGCATCCATGCAGGGTAAGGAATAAACGAAACCGCCAGCCACTATAGTGCGCTCTCTCACCCCCTTTCTCTTGGTCCTGATAGCGTCCCCATTGCACCAGGCAAGCTGAAACTGCCGGCCTTGAGTCAGTTACAAGGACGCCAGGAGCTCAGCATGGATTCCCATGCCGGCGGATAAGCGTGATTATGAGCCCTGGTATGCTTCCAAAACAGGCACCAGTTTGCTGCGGAGTTCCTGTTTGTCCACCAGGTTGCGGATCAGCACTACCTTGGCCGATGTACTCCTGAGATGCATTTCCATATCCATAGGAGCTACGATGATGTCGGCTTGCTGCCCTTTGAAAGTGCCCAGGTCCCAGGGTACCACTTCGGCCTTCATGTTTAGGTCCTTCAAGATTTCCAGGATGAACAGCTTGAGCATCATGCTCGTACCAAAGCCCATCCCGCACAGAGTAGCGATCTTCATGGCATGGTCTCCTTAAAATAGATTGCTTAAACCGCAAGCACGAGTCCGCATGAGCTGCATATTCAACCTTGAGCAGTTACAGCTCCACTACCGCCGTCAGATTATTGGGGCGGTCTGGGTCTAAACCTTTCGCCAGCGCCCGATGATAGGCCATGCGCTGGATCAGGGGCAGGTACAGTGGTCCTCGTTCCCACTCGTTCAGGCCGCTGCGCAGTTCGACGATGTGGTGGGGCTGCCAACTATTGGAGAACACCGAGGAACCCTCGACCAAGGCCAGGGTGTGGGCTCCCAGCTTCTGCATCTCCTTCAACACCTGTAGCTCTTCTGCCAAACCCGAGTCCGAGATGAATCCCACTATCAGCGTCTGCTCGTCTACCACGGACATCGGCCCGTGGCGGAATTCCAGAGGATGGTAGGCCTCGGCCTGGGAGAGGGACATTTCTTTGGTCTTGAGCATGGCCTCGTTGGCCAGACCGTAGAGCGGCCCGCCGCCAAGGAAGAAAATCTTTTGTATGCTCAGGTCCGCTCCTAACCGCTGTGGCAGGTCACCTGACCTGGTCACCAGGTCGTCCAGAGCATCGGGGAGCCGGTGTAAGCGTTTCGGCATATCCTCGTCGTGGGTCAGGACGGCGGTCAGGGCCAGGGTGAGCAGGAACATGCTGGTGAAGGAGCGGGTTTGGGCAACGGATTGCTCTTGGGCGGCAGGAGCTGTCAGGGCCCAGTCCGCTCTTCGGGCCAGAGGACTGTCGGGATAGCAAGTCACCGTCAGAGTTGGACCGCCGTTGACTTTCCGGAAGCGTTCCAGGGCCCACAGTGTCTCCGTGGTCATTCCGGAGCGAGAGATGAGCAGGAGCAAAGCTTTGGCACGGGGAATCATACCGGGGAAGAGCCACAGTTCGGAGGAGGGAAAGGCATGAACAGGGATGCCGGTGTGATGGGCAAGGGTCACCGCCGTAGTCTGGGCCAGGTAGTGGGTGGATCCGCATCCGGTGACGAGGATGTGGTCGAAGTCCGCTTGGGCAAGGAAGTGATCTAACGCTGCCTGAGTGGCTGCAAAATCCTCCAGGGTCGCACGCCAGGTCTCTGGTTGACTGATGATCTCCTGCCATGTATGGGAGCCTTGCGTCATTGATTCCCCTCTCCTTCTGCATCGGCCACGATAACGCGAATGCCCATCTCTTCCAAACGAGACAGAGTGTCCGGGTCTATCCCGGTATCGGTCACCAGAGTAGTGACCCTCTCCACCGGGGCCACGTAGGCGGAAGCCACCTTGCCGAACTTGGTATGGTCGGCTACGACGATCAATTCCGGAGCCATATCAATGATAGTACGGTCTGTCATCACCTCAGGCAGGTAATCATTGGTCATCCCCGCCTCCAGGCTGATGGCTCGCATACCCATGATGACCTTGTCCACCCGCACTTCGCGCAGGGACTGCTCGGCAATGTGGCCTACCAGGGAGAGCTCTGAGTCCCGCATCATGCCCCCGGTGACGACTACTGTGACCCCCTTAGCGACGGATAGTTCGGTGGCAATGTTGAGAGCATTGGTGACCACGGTCAGGTTCTTGCGGTCTACCAGGTGGCGGGCCACATAGGCGGTGGTAGAGCCGGAACCGATGAAGATGGACTCACCGTCGGCGATCAGGGCGGCAGCAGCGCGTCCGATACTTTCCTTTCGGCCTTGCCCTTGGAGCATACGCTGGATAACGGGGGGCTCAGGAGGGGCTGAAGTAGCTTGAACTGCGCCACCGTGGGCGCGGTGGATCAATCCCTGGGCAGCCAGTTCGCGCAGGTCGCGGCGGATGGTCACCTCGCTGACGTCGAAGCGTTCGGCCAGCTCGGCGACACTCACTTGACCGTTTTCGCGAACGGCTTCCAAAATGCGACGTAACCTTTCTTCTTTAAATGGAGCGCTCATTTTTCCTCCTCCCTCCCGTTCGCTAGGTTTCGCAAGATGTTCGGTATTGTACCATAAATGGTTATAGATGTCAAATTTGCGCTCACATACGGTCACGACATGGTCAATACTGTTCAGTTTAATAATCGAATCTGTTCATGTCCAGGGATAATCCCCAAAGAGCAGCATGTAGGGCG
>JACIWR010000204.1 GCA_014360845.1 Anaerolineae bacterium | reverse complement strand
GAGGTCAGCCTCCCGCAGGCTCGGAGCCTGCGGGAGGCTTGGCCGCCAGCCCTCAATCGCCTGAATTCAGGAGAGAAAAAAGATGAACCGAACAAAACGCATATCCATTCTTCTAGTACCGGCTCTGTTCTTGCTGATCACGCTGGCCTGCAGCCCGGTGGTGACCGTCGTCGTCACGGCGACGCCGTCCCCTGCGGCCATAGTCTCCGCCGCCACCGACACCCCGGTCCCTGAACCCACCGGCTGCACCCTGGACGCCTTTCTGGTCGCCGACGTGACCGTGCCGGACAACATCGAGTTTGCCCCCGGCACCGCCTTTACCAAGACCTGGCAGGTGCGCAACTCCAGCACCTGTCCCTGGGAGGCGGGAACGAAGCTGGTTTTCGTTTCCGGGGAGCGGATGGGTGGGCCGACGATGGTAGACTTGCCGCCGCTGCCCCCTGGCGATCAGACGGATGTGAGCGTCAATCTGACCGCGCCAGCGACGCCGGGCACCTACAAGGGCAACTGGCAGTTCCTGACCCCTGATGGCACCCTTTTCGGTCCGGTCATCTACGTCCAGATTGTCGTGTCAGCGCCCTCTGCCACGGCGACCCCCATACCTCCGACGCAGATGCCGACGGCCACGGCGACGCTGACTCCCTTCCCGCCCGCAGGGCTGGCCATCCTCTCCTTCACCGTGGATGCTCAGGACCTCCCCCCGGCGGGCAAGCGGCTTACTTTCCACTGGCGGACGATCGGCGCCACCAGTGCCGGCATCTGGAGCCTGACCCAGATGCGCTTCCCCACGTACTGGGAGGCCACGCCGCCAAGCGAGGGCTCGCTCACTGTGGACGTCCTTTCCACCAACTATCGGGACCCCACCATGACGCTGGTGGCTAAGGACGCAGCCGGCAACGAAGTCCAGGCCTCCGTAGAGGTGCCGTGGGCGTGCCAGTATTCCTACTTCTTCTCTACCGACGAGCGGGCCTGCCCGGCCTACGAAGCCAGCACCACCTGGGCAGGCGAGCAACCGTTTGAGCACGGGCGCATGATCTGGCTTCAGGAAGTGCGCAGCGAGTCCACCGTATACAGCGGTATCATCATCGTGCTCTACGCCGACGGACGTTGTGAAAAGTACCAGGATACCTGGACAGAGGGCGAACCAGAGAGCGACCCGACAATCGTGCCTCCGGCGGGGCTGTATCAGCCGATTCGCGGCTTTGGCAAACTATGGCGCACAAACACCGCCGTGCGCGATCGGTTAGGCTGGGCCATCGCCCCTGAGCAGGGGTTCACCACACAATGGCAGATGCAGGTCGCCGAGTCCCTGGGGGTTCCCTTCTTCGTGCGCCGGCTTGATGGCAAGGTAATCCGCGCCACCGGTTGGGACGTAGAGGTGGGAACGTGGCAGGAGGTGCCGTGAGTTCGCGTGCAGCGGGACATAGCCCCCCGGCAATAGAGAAGCCCGCGAGACTGTGCAGGGCAACTGCTCGCCGTTGTCCTGCCGACCGCACAGGTAGAAAGCTTGCTCAGCGGGCCAACATCTGCTATACTTAAGCCGAGGGGGCCACAAATGACAGAGGGCCTCTCTCCGAGGAGAAAAGGCCCTCTTCTTGTTTTGCGCCGTAGCTACCTCATAATCATCAGAGGTGATGCTACGGCGCAGGGCGTGCTACTACAATGATCCATTGGCATCACCTCCTATGCTATGATAGCGCTGATGGCCTACGATGGCCATCATCAGGATGCATTATCGCACATAACGAGAGCTTTGTCAAATCGAGCGGGGAGCGATGAGGGCACCGCCGTGAACAGGCGGTGCTGGTTGCCCAACCCGCCGCCCCACCGTAGGGCGGGTTGGGCTCGGCTGAGCCAATCCAGTGAGGAAGCGCAGAAACCCTCTCGAGCGACGGGCCAGATCTATCGAGCGAGAAAAGAGAGCCCTACCCGCCGCCCAGTAGGGCGGGAGGGCGCACCGCCGTGAACAGGCGGTGCTGGTTTCGCTCCAAATCGAAACATATCCGGGAGGTACTGCTTGCACCCTGTTATCCTGCACACCAAGCACTTCATCCTGTACACCTATACCGTCCTTCTCGCGGGGAGCATCCTCTGCGGGCTGGTCCTCGTCTGGTGGGAGGGCAAGCGCCTGAGCGGTCAATCCCATCACTACTGGAACGCGGCTTTCTACGCCCTCTGGGCCGGCATCATCGGCGCGCGCGGGAGTTACGTGCTGGCCAACTGGACTTATTTCAGCGAGCACCTGGACGAGGTAGCGCGCTTCTGGAAAGGCGGGCTCTCGTGGTATGGCGGACTGGCAGGGGGACTCGTGGCCCTGGGCCTCTATGGGGCTGTGACCCGTCGAGGAAAAGGACCTGCCTTCTGGATGTTAGCCGATGCTTTCATGCCCGCTTTGCTGTTGGGGAGCGTGGGGGGCTGGTTAGCCTGCTGGATGAGTGGCTGTGCTTACGGGAAACCAGCTTTGGGGCCCTCCTGGCTGGTCTGGAACCTGCCGGATATTTACGGCGTTCGCGAGCTGCGCTTCGCGACCCAGCCCCTGGGGGCGGGGCTGAGTCTTGTCGCTTTCATCCTGCTCTGGCTCACCCGCCGACGCTGGCCCGCTCCCGGCTTCAATTTCCTGTTTGGCCTGATTCTGCTGGGCGGCATGGGGTATCTGCTGGAATTGACGCGAGGTGACGATACCCTATACTGGGGAGCCTGGCGGGCCGGGCAGTGGCTCTCACTGGGCATGTTGATCACCGGCGCGGGTATCCTGCTCTGGCGATGGCTCAGGCAACGCCCGTAGGTCGGATTGACTACCCGCCCCACGAGGCAGGCGGATTGTCCATGCGACCGCCAGAAAGGGAGGGAAGCAATGTCATCTGGGGCAAGGGCAAAGAGCGTTCATACGGAACCGGCGGCCATCGTCATCTTTGGCGCTTCGGGCGATCTCACACAGCGCAAGCTGGGACCGGCTCTGCACAGCCTGGCCTGCGAGGGCCTCCTGCCTCCCCAGAGCCGGGTGCTGGGCGTCGCCCGTACACCCCTCTCCGATGCGGAGTTCCGAAGCCGCATCTACGCCGGCGTGATCGAGTATGCGCGACACAAGCCGGGCTCAGGTATGTGTGAACTATGGCCACGCTTCTCGGACCGGCACTCTTACCTGTGGGGCGATTATAGCGACCCCGATACCTATCGCCGCCTAGCGGAGAAGTTGGCGCAGTTAGACGCTGAGTTCGACCTGGGGGGTAATCGCCTCTTTTACTTGGCCACACCTCCCCTGCTCTACCCGCTGATCATCGAGCAACTGGGGCGAGCCGGACTGAATCGCACAGATCGCGGCTGGACGCGCATCATCATCGAAAAGCCCTTTGGACATGACCTGTCCAGCGCGCAACAGCTCAACGCTCAGGTCCACACCGTCTTTGACGAGAGCCAGGTATACCGTATTGACCACTACCTGGGCAAAGACACCGTGCAGAACATCCTGACCTTTCGCTTTGCCAACGCCATTTTCGAGCCCCTGTGGAATCGCAACTACGTGGACCACGTGCAGATTACCGTGGCCGAGAACGTCGGCGTGGAGCACCGGGCCCAATACTATGACCAGGCCGGCGTGTTGCGCGATATGTTCCAAAATCACCTGCTGCAACTGCTCGCCCTCACCACTATGGAGCCCCCCTCAGCCTTGGATGCCTGGGCCCTGCGCAACGAGAAAGTGAAAGTCCTTCAGGCAGTACGCCCCATCTCCCTGCACGACAGCGTGCGGGGCCAATATCAGGGATACCGGGACGAACCCGGCGTAGCTCCGGACTCGCAGACGGCGACCTACGCCGCGCTGAAGCTTTATATTGATAACTGGCGCTGGCAGGGCATCCCCTTCTACCTGCGTTCCGGCAAGGCCCTGGCCTCCAAAGTAACCGAGGTCATAGTCCAGTTCAAACGTCCTCCCCACGAAATGTTTCACTTGCCCCCGGGACAGGAATTCACCCCCAACATCATCTCGCTGGGCATCCAGCCCGATGAGGGCATCCATCTCAAGTTCCAGGCCAAAGTGCCCGGTTCGGCCACGGAGATACGGCAGGTGGATATGGAATTTCACTACCGCGACTCTTTCAGCCTGGAAAAGCTGCCCGATGCCTACGAGCGCCTGTTGCTAGACACCATCCAGGGCGACGCTTCGCTCTTTACCCGCAGCGATGAGATTGAGTGGGCCTGGCGGCTGATAGACCCCATCGTGCAGGGTTGGGAAGCACCGGACGCGCCGCCGCTGTTCTTCTACGAGCCAGGCTCCTGGGGCCCCGCCGCAGCCGACGAGCTAATAGCCCGTGATGGCCGCTTTTGGCGACGTGGCTGTACCAGGCACAAGGCCGATTTGCCGATTTAATGCAGGGGCGAACCCTTGCGGTCGCCCAGGCGGGCCGCGCGTGGCCCAAATATGCCAACGAATAAACAAATCTCGCCGTTCACATTCGTTTATTCGTTCCCCATTCGTTGACAGGGTTCGCACGGCCAAAATGTCCAAACTGCAAAAGTACTGGTGAAGGAGGCATGCTGTGTCACAGCAAACTTTCTCTGTCACTTTCTGGGGGGTGAGAGGGGGGTATCCCAAACCCGGCCCGACGACCAACAAATTCGGCGGCAACACCACCTGTCTGGAAGTGCGGGCCGGTCGCCATCTGATCATCATTGACGCGGGGACAGGTATCATCAGCCTGGGAGAGCAACTGGTCGCCCAACACCAGATTGACGGCAAACCCATCATAGCTACCCTGCTCTTTACCCACACGCATCACGATCACACCCAGGGGTTCCCTTTCTTCGCGCCGGCGCGCCTGGGCAGCAGCGTGCTCTACATCTTCGGACCGAAGGCATTTCCCGATGATTTGGAGTACGTTCTGGCGCGAGCCATGCTACCACCCGTGTTCCCCATCAGCCTGGACGAGCTGAAATCCATGAAAATCATCCGCAACATATTCGACAACCAGATGATCGTGCTCACTGACCCCAGCGAACCGCCCCAGGTATGCAACGTGTATCGCGAAGCGGAGGAATGCGACCCCGCCGAGGTCCGAGTGTTAGCCATGCGCAGTTACGCTCACCCACAGGGAGTGTTTGTTTACCGCATCGAAACGGGCAACAAGAAAATGATCTTTGCCACCGACGTGGAAGGCTACGCCGGCGGCGACCAACAATTGATTCAATTTGCCCGCGGGGCCGACCTGCTGATCCACGACGCGGAGTACACTCCCGAAGAGTACCTGGATAAGAAATCCAGCCGGCAGGGATGGGGACACAGCACCTGGGAAATGGCCATCGAAGTGGCCAGGGGAGCAGGAGCGCGGAGATTGGTTCTCACCCATCACAACGCGCACCACGACGACGCTTTCCTAGAGGAAGTGGAACGACAGGCTCAAGCCGTCTTTCCGGCTACCATTATGGCTCGTGAGGGGTTGACATTGGAGGTCTGATGGGTCGGGTAAGCAACCCGACCTACGGGCACCCCTGGGGAGCAGGCTGGCAACGAGGGCAGAAATGCGTGCCCCGTCCGCCCAGGGTGATGCGCTCGATGGCTGTGCTACAATTCTGACAGGGCTCCCCCGTGCGCTGGTAGACCCGTAGACTGTGCTGGAAGTCGCCGCTGCTCCCATCCACCCGCTGATACGAGCCGTCGAAAGTGGTCCCCTGTCGGGTGATGGCTTCCCCCAGCACCTGACGAATCGCGTGGTAGAGTCTGCTTATCTCGGCTTCGTCCAGGGAGTTAGCCTGGCGGCAAGGGTGCAGGCGAGCACGGAAGAGGGCCTCGTCGGCGTAGATGTTGCCCAGGCCGGCCAGAAAGCTCTGATTGAGGAGCAAGGGCTTGAGCCGGCCGGAGCGCTTAGCGATGAGACGGGCAAACGCCTCCAGGGTGAAATCGTCGCTCAGCGGCTCCGGCCCCAACTTGTCCAGCACGAGCTGCGGGTCATCCACCAGCCACATGCGCCCAAACTTGCGCGTGTCCTGGAAATAGAGGACGGATTCGTCATCGAGGAAGAAGACCACACGGACATGCTTCTCCGGGGATGACTCAGGCGAAGCCAGCAATAGCCGCCCGCTCATGCGCAGGTGGATCAACAAAGTCGCTCCGCCCAATAAGCGCACCAACAAGAACTTACCGCGTCGCCCTACCCCCTGCACCGTCTGTCCGCTGAGCCTGCGTTTGAACTCGGCAGGCGAAGGGGTAGCGATGGTCCTGGGCCAGTGGATTTCCACAGCGGTTATCGTGCGTCCGATCAGGCAAGATTGTAGCTCACAGGCTATGGTCTCAACTTCGGGTAGCTCGGGCAAAGAACTCCTCGTTTGAATCAGGATTGTGGGCTATTCTCGGTGGCCGTGTTCATATGCACCATCTCTCGCAGCTGGGCGCGCAGGGCAGCGATCTGCTCGGTGACCACACTGATCTGCTCGAACAGAGACGCGTTGGCCTTGATGCCCTCGGTAATGAGAAAAGCAGCGCTTTCCGAGCGGCTTTTGCAGATGTCCGCTTCGACCAGCATGTCCAGATGTTTCAACGTCTCATCGTTGACGCGGATCATGAGCACGTTGGCCCTCTCGGACAGCGCCTGATCCAGAGCCTCTTTTATCTTCGTCGCCACATCCGAGGCCATGGAAACCATGCCTTTGCTCTTCTTACCACCGGCGGCTTTCTGGTCCTGCGCCTTTTCGGCGGGCTGTTCTTCGGTGACCGGTATCTCGCTCATGTGTACCTCCTTACTGATTGTGTGGCAATTGGTATGTTGTCTTACATGTAATGCAATTACACAGTAAGATTATAACACACATGAGCAGCAATGTCAAGCTCGCACCGGCCCTCCTGCTCTCGCGGAGTTGGACTCCGCGAGAGCAACCAGCCTGCCCCCCAGAATATGGTAGGCGCGGTTTCTTACCGCGCAACCCCGGTCACGACAGTGCGCCTTCGTGGTGCTGGGGGCCGTCGGGCCGCGCTATGGAAAGCGCGGCTGAAGCACACCCACACAGCTTGAAATTCTTGACAGTAATACCAATGCATGGTATAATGGTGCACAGTTAGACAAGTTGTTATTTCCTGCGACGTAGAGGGTAAAAAAGGCATGGCACCGCGTTATATGCTTCGAGACCCCAAACCCAATATCTTCGTCAACAACCACCACTCACTGACTAAACGGTGGCTGGGTACCATTTGCCTGCCTTACCAAAATAACAATCAAAATAATAATCGGTATCCTCACGTCGTGGGGAGGACGGACATGGCAACTTAGGCTGTCCTGCCAAAGACTCTTCCCGGCGTGAGGCCAAATCTAGCCCACGCCGGTTTTGTTTTAGATAACAAGGTGTTGGTTCAAGACTGCCTCGCTCTCGATCTCGAGGACGAGAGCGAGGTCCGGGCCGCTAACTCAAGGGTAGAGTATCTGCCTTTTAAGCAGAGAGCTACAGGTTCGAATCCTGTGCGGCCCATCTGACATCAGCCCACAACTCCGCGTCTTGGTCTTCGATGACCATCCCTCGAACGGCTCGAGGACGGCCGGTGAAGAGCCGGGCTTACCGTCAATAGGGCCGGGGAACTCCGAAGAGGACAATATGCCTGGTCGCGGTCGGTAGGGACGGAGAGGGGCTCCGAGGCGCTGGCTGATGTCCACACGGGGGACGTGATGTAATCGCGTCCTTCCGTGAAGGGGGCGTGAGCAGGCTCGACGCGGGTGAAGGCCGAAAGGCAATCCGCGCACGCGGGTGCAACTCCCGCCGCCTCCACTCTTATAGACCAACGCAGCGAGGTAGCTCAACTGGTAGAGTGGCCGGCTGTTAACCGGTTGGTTGTGGGTTCGAAGCCCACCCTCGCTGCCTTCCTTCGGGGGTCGTCTAGTGGCAGGACGCTGGCCTTTGAAGCCAAGAACCGAGGTTCGAACCCTCGCCCCCGAGCCTGAAGGCGGTTAATATTCCCCCCTGATTACTACTCAGGCTAGCAGGCGCACTGTCCTCCCCAGGCTCGTAGCCCCCGTCCCGGGGGCGTCTCGGCTGAGAAAACCGCGCAAAAGACAGCGTCTTGCCGCATGGAACGTCCCCGGGACGGGG
>JACIWR010000203.1 GCA_014360845.1 Anaerolineae bacterium | reverse complement strand
CCCTCGCCGGGCCCCAGCGCCGCCCGTGCCAAGGGAGCCAGCAACAACACGATGCCCAGGTTAGTGTTGGCCCGCACCAGTCGCTTGGTATCCTGGATGGCGCGCAGGATGGTCTCTCCCACCGAGACCTGCCCCGCCTGGCGCATGGCCGGGCCGATGGCCGCCGCGCTAAGCAAAAAATCCTCCATGCGCATGTCATGGAAGTCATAGAGACGAGAGACATTGCCCGGCTTGCTGGCGCTGACCTCAATGAGACAGGCGATTTGGGCCGCCTGCACGACTTCGTCAGGGGTCAAGGTCTTCTCCTCCTCTCGCAAAGTCGCCACACAACCATCGTACATCAAGCCAACTCCCCCATCCTCAATAGCAGTTTTCCCCGGCGGTCACCCTACTACCCGCGCGACCAGCAAATCCGCCACATCCACACCGGTCACTTTCTGCAACTTCGTCCAGCCGGGAATGCCGTTGACCTCGGTCACGTAGAAGTCGCCATCCTCCGAGCGCAGAATGTCCACCCCGGCGTAGACGGTTCCCAGCACGCGCGCCGCGCGCAAGCTCATCTCCTCCAACTCGGCGCTCAAGGTCAGCGGCTCCGCCTCCGCCCCCTGAGCCACGTTCGTCTTCCAGGAATCGGAGCGGCGCACCATGGCCGCCACCACCTCGTCTCCAATGACGAAAGCGCGGATGTCCTCGTTATAGTGGGGAATGAACTCCTGCAGGTAATACACATAGCGGCCCAGTTCCAGGGCGCGGAAGACGCGGTAGGCCGTGTCCTGGTCCGAGACGCGCACCATGCCCCGCCCCTCGGAGCCGAAAAGGGGCTTGACCACCACATCGCCGCCCAACTCCTGAAAGGCGAGCAGCGCCTCGTCGAAGCGCTCGGTGACCACGGTGCGCGGCGTGGGCAGTCCGGCATCCTCCAACAAAGACGAAGTGTAGTACTTGTCCACCGTGCGCTCGATGGTCGTCGGTGGGTTCACTACGCGAATCCCGGCGTTCTCCAGACGGTGCAACGCATCCACGCGAAAGATAATCTGCTCCAACGAGCCGCCGGGGATGGCGCGCACGAAGAGAACATCATAGCTGTCCAGCGCCTCCTCCCGGCTGCGCAGCCACGGACGGTCCGCGATGCGCGCCACCAGGCGGGTGATGGGCAGACAAGTCGCCTCCAGACCTCGTCGCTCCAACGCTCGTTGTAGGGCCTGAACGTGCCAGCCCCGCGGAGAGCCTAAAATGCCCACTTTCATGCCATCATCTGCCTCAACAGCTCCACGTTGACCCCGCCGGCGTGGAAAGTGCGCCCTGTGGCGATGTTGTTGAAGGTGACCTCCGCCGGGCTGAAGAGCAAAGGATCAATCTGATAGAAATCACCGTAGCGCTGGAACAACTCGTAAAAGGGCGTGCCGTAGTCCCGCGAGGCCGACGACGGAATCCGCTCGATGATGGCCTCCAGCTCCTCGTCGCTGGTCTGCACCGCGTAGTAGGCCTGGCCACCGTAGAGCACGGCGTCGTTGCTCAGTCCGATGGCTCTCAGGTCATCGGCGGCTACGGGAGCCAATGGACAGGTGCCGAAGCCGGCCACCACCTGCTCCACGTCGAAGTCCAACTCGATCAGCTTGTGCAAACCGGTCTCCACCACCCGCGCTGCGACCTGCACCGAGCCCACCAGGCTGGCCGTGGGCGCGATGGCCAACAGCACCTGGCTTTCGTCCACGCCACACTTGCTGGCCACGTATGCCACGACCTCTTCATCGGGTAACTTGCGGCCCTCCAACAGGAGCACGGCCACCTGGGCCTGGTCGCGGTAACTCAGCCGCTGGAACAACTCCTCGCCTGCGTAGAGGGCCCGCGCCGGACCGGAGCCCATAGCGAAGAATTTGTCCCGCTTGATAGACCAGCCGGCATACTGGGAAGCCATGCAGGCGATAGCCGGATGCTCCACACGAACACTCACCCCCGGCAGCCAGAGTCCCCCCTCCATTCCAGGGAAAGACAGACGGGTAAACCCTACCTCTCCTAGCCCACCTAAGCAGGCTTCGGCGAACAGCTTACCCGCTGCCAGACTCCCCGGCACTGCGATGCCGGCGTCAATCACCGTGGCCCCGTTAGACAGGTGATGCACGGCCACCCCCAGCACCTCGGCCTGGGACGCCATCCGCCGCAGAATCTCGGCTGCTCGTTCGTTAATGCTGATCATAGATCAAAATCTCCCCCTTGCCCAACGCAGTGACGTCACCGTGATAGCGACGATAGAAGCCATTCACATACTCGTCGCCCACAGTCATCCCCCACTCTCGCAGGCGCAGCAGATAATAGCGCAGGAAAACGGGCTGGTAGCGGCACTCATAGCGGAAAGTGGGCAACAACTCATCGTGCTCAGCCAAAGCCACAATGGTCCCGCGTTTCATCCCGGCCCCGGCCCGCGCTCCCAGGCGACCGGAGACCAGAATCGTGCCGGCGATCATCTTCGCCCCGGCGAATTCGCCCACGTCGCCCAGGACGACGATCAGCCCGCGACGCATCTGGGCCCCCACCTCGCGGCCAGCGTTGCCCTCGACGACGATCACCCCCCGGTTGACGCCGCGCTTCTCACCGCGATAGGCCGCGCCCAGCAGATGCCCGGCGTTACCGCGGATCCAGATACGCCCGCCCTGCATGTGCGCCCCGGCCCAATCCCCGGCGTTGCCCTCGACCACGATCTCACCACCACCCATGTAGGCCCCCAGGTGCATGCCCACATCGCCCTGCACGGTGATGCGTCCGCGCGTCATCCTCTGCCCAATCTTCTTCACCTGACGCAGGTCCCCTTGCAAGATGATGGTATCGGACTTCTCGCCTTCCACCTCGAACAGTTCGCCCAGTTTCATCTTCCGCCGACCGTAGAAAACGGGCAGGTCTTCGATCTCCCCCCGACTGCGGTTGGCGAAATTGTCGGGACAGATGCTGTCAGCCTCGATGGGGATGGTGGTCGGTTCCCGCAAACGCAAAGTGACCGCACTTTCTGTCAGCTCTTCTTCTTTCATCAACCCCGCACACGATATACAGCCCAAAACAATCACCTCCCTCTCAAGCCTCGTCGAAACCGCTCAAGTACGCGCCGGGCAACAAATCCCGGGCTCGCGCTTTCACTACCTGACCATCGTAATCGAAAATAACCATCGCCTCCGGCGCGTAGTCCACCAGGAGTTGGCGGCAGTTACCGCACGGGGAGAGGACGGGATACGTGTCACCGCGCTTGTGCACGGCAACGATGGCCCGAATTTCCCGCTCGCCGTTGGTGAAGGCCGCGCCGATGGCAATGGGTTCGGCACAGGGACCGTAGCCGCAGGCTTCGACGTTGATCCCGGTGTAAATACGGCCTGAAGCACAGAGCACCGCCGCCCCTACCGAGTGCTTCACCGGGTGATAATTCCTCCGCAGCACTTCCCTCGCGGCTTCGATGAGCTTTTGATCTTCGGCATCAAGTTGTAGAACTCTCATCTTCACCTCCCCTGCTTATGAACCCCTCCTCAAGCCGCAGCTTGCCCACCCCACCGCGTTTTCATTCCGCCGCCTCCGATATTTCTCTCAGATAGTGGTATATCCTCTGAGCTACTTCTACCCCACCCCATTCCCGCCAGAAAGCACACACCTTTTCAGGATAGAACTCGAATTCCAGGTATTCATCTTCCCATTCATGAGCAATGGTATGCAGAACCCTTCGCAATCCGTCGGGTACCGTACCTCCCTTTACATCCAGCGTCCACCCATTAGGATACTCTGCACCTTTCCTGATTTGACGCTGAAGAAAAGACCATCTTCCGGTCTTGGGAGACTTGTGTTGTAGACAATATCCTGTATCCATCTCCCTACGTATCTTAGGCTTCCCATAGCGTGTGTAAAAATAGGGGACATCACGCTCCATCTCTATTGGAATCAGGCCTAATGCTATAACGTGATCCTTCGCCTCCTTGGTCGATTTATCCATGCTCCTACCTGTGAAGTAAAGAAACACTCCAAATAGCACCGCGATCAGCAACAAAAGAACGAAAGCCAATGAAGCTGAGCCCATCACCCCGCCCCCACAATCTCCCGCAAGTGAAACTGATACTGCCCCAGCGTGCCGCCGTAGTTGCCCGCCGAGATGCGCACCACTCCCGGCCGGCAGGCGGCGCGGATACCGACCCGCATCGCTTCTCGTATGGCCCACTCGTTCAAGCCGTCAATCACAATCTCCAGTACAGAGTTGACCCCCTCCGGCAGGGCAGACTCGGTCTGGCGGCGGATGGTGGGACAGTAGGCAGTGTTGGTCGAAGCGCGCAGGAACTTGTACTGCGATGTCGTCTTGCTGCCGCTGCGCACAATGCCACCGGGGAAGGGCATGACCACGCCCCTCACTTCCCGCATCGCCTCCACGGCCTGCTCCGCGGCCTCCAAAGTGGACTGGGGACTCTCCCCCAGGATGAGGAAGTTCCCACCGCCGATGGCCTTCTTGATACCGAAGCTCTCCTCCACCAGGAACTCACCTTCCATTACCGGTATGCGCCAGAATCTCCGCCCTTCAATGAGCTTGCTTATCTGGAAACCATCGCCGAAGTAGCGCAACGAACCACCGATCTTCAGCTTCTCCTCGCTCTCCAAACCGTTGAAGCAGGCCGTGGTGGGACAAGTCATTATACACTGGCCCACCCGCCGCATCAACTGGTCCTCCATCCCCTTGGGACCCATGGTGAACACCAGAATGCTGACCCCTGGCCGACCGTCGGGGGTCTCGTTTGCCGGGATCGCCCCTTCGATACCCGCCTCGGCTCCACAGGCGATGACGGATGTGGCAAAGCCAGTGGCCACCTGAGCCGCCGTCAAGGCCCATTTCTCGTTCGCGGCGGTGATAATCAACCGCGCTGCGCGCATCTTAAAAGCCTCGGCGAAAGTATCCTCGATTTCAACGCCGTTGATGTACATCTTCCATTACCTCCATACTCGTCAGCCCGCAACTGTCTACTTGACCTGCTGGAAGATTGGATAGTTGGAAGGCGAGAAAACGCCACCGACCTTTCAGCCTTCCAACCTTCCACTTCCCCAACCCCCGACGCAAGAAACGCCCCCTCAGATCAGCCACCTCCGCCTCAGGGTCTCGGCTCCAGCGACGTAGAGGTGATCCAACACCGTACCCCGCGCCTCGCGAAGCCGCATGATTTCCACCAGTGCCTTGTGGACACCCCCCGCCAGCCCGTCGGCAATCAGGGCCGCTCCCTGCGCCGCCTCTTTCGCCACCTGAGCAAAGCCCTCCACCCGCCGCACCGGAGCAAACCGAGCCAGACGACGAACCACCTCCTGGTGAATCTCCGGGATGCGACAAAGGCGACCGGCCAGCAGAATCTCCCTGGGAGCCGGCACGATAGCCATCTCAACAGCTACGCTTTTGACCAGGCCCTCCATGAAAGCGTCCCAGGCCATCCGGCTTCGCTCATCGTCGCGGGCTGCCAGCTCCTGGGGCGATAGGTCCGGCTGTCCGGCGATGGAGGCCACGCCACCGGAGCAGAGCACCTCCTTGTGGAAATCGCCCAGCAGATAAGCCAGCTCACCGTCCATGGCCCCCAAAGCCCGGTACCCCAGGCTGCCCGCAGTGCCCCCCAGGCCGTCCACTACCTGCCCCCCCTCCACGGCGATGACCGCCGTGAAAGCCCCGCCCAATTCCAGGTAGATAAACGAGGTCTCCTCATAGGCAATACCCAGGCGCCGGGCCTGGTCGTAGATGCCCAGGGCTACAGAACACAGCTTGTCGGCAGTGCCCATGTCAATGCGGTTAACCTTGCGGTGCTCCGGCACGGTGGGCAGGTGGATGACGGCCGGCGCGAAGTGGATGGGCAAACCGCTCTCTTTCAACAGGCGGAGCATCTCGCGCATCCCACCGATGACGGCAGTCCGCCCGCGATCTCGTCTCTCGCTGAGGACCGCCAGCTCTATATCCCGCTCGCTGAGGTCCTGAGCGCGCACCCAGGGCAGACCATAACCCGAGGGGCCGACGATCATGTCCACTGGCGCATGCGATTGCAGCAGGTCCACCAGCAGGCGCGGCTCGGCGGCAAGCCGGTCGGTGGGGATGCTGGTATCGAGGAAAACCTGTTCCCCCTGCAGGCCACACAGGTCGAAGCTCACCGTACCCGGATCAACGCCAATAGCGCGTACGCTCATCAGATTGCCCTTCATCTTGTAGAAGCGCAGCATGCTGTGCCCCTACAAATACCCCCAGCGCAGTTCCTCTTCCTGGATATACTTCTTCCCCAGGCGCAAGGCCAGAGCCGCCCGCTCCAGCTCCCGGCCCAAGTAAAAAGCATGGGACGCTTCATCCACGTCGAGCTGAGCGAAGATTTCATCCGGGCTGGTGCCGCGGATGAAGACATCGCGGTTGAAGACGTATATCCAGCGGTCATCGGTGAAGATGCGAAAGTTGCGATCGCGTATCTGCTGATGTAGGTGCCGCAGCTCCGCCTCGGTGTAATGCTCGTGCGGAGGGTCTTTCACCGTAATCAGGCTGTCGTCTATCTCCTTGGGCAACACCCGATTCTGATGCGCATAATACATCAATTTGCGAGCCAGGTCCAATTCGCGCACCGCTCCCCGCGTCCAACTGATGACCTCGGTGGTGAGCACATAGTCTATCCCCAGCTCGGTGATGATCCCGGCCATGAGCGCGTTGATGCCCGTGCTATCCGCGTCGGTCAACTCGGTGAGATTGCCCAGTCCCATAAGCATCTCGGCCTCAGAGTGACGTCGTCGCGTTTCGTAGAAGCGATGCAGCGACTCGGTGAAACCAAAGCTGAGCGGGTCCAGGATGGGGTCTATCACATAAGGCACGCCCCACTCCTCCAACTGGGCGATGTTGCGTTCCAGCGACTCCAGGCCCTCACCGAAATCGGGGATGACCACCACCTTGCAGCGCAAGCGGGGAGCCAGGGCCATGTTCCGCGAGTTGATGCTGAGCAGCAAGTCCACGCCCGCCTCGTCGGCGCGGAGGATGGTCTCCTGATCAAAGGTGTCCAGGCTGACGGTGAAACCGCGTTCCTTCAGCCCCGTCACGACCTCGCCCACATTGGGGAACCCGCCATCCACAGGACAGCCCAGGTCAATAATGTCCGCCCCGCTGGCGCGATAGTACTCGGCCCGCGCCAGGATGTCCGCCCAAGACATGCGGTAGGCGTCCACTATCTCGGCCAGGATTTTCACCCGGTACTCGCCGTAACCCTCGCGCACTCGCTCGCGACCGAAGAAGACGGGCAGGTCCTTCAAGTCCTTGGGACCCCGCACCACGGGCACGCCCACCCGCTCCTCGATGACGGACAAATCGCCCTGGCAAAGGCCGGGGATCATCACCTGGCGACAGCCGTGGGCGTGGGACAGATGGCTGGCCACCCAGCGGGTGTTCATTAACGCGGCCACGGAGATATTCAGCACCGCCACCTCATACTCGAAATCGGGAGCCATCCTCTCCAGGGTAGCGGTCAGGGCCTCGGCGGCCAGCTTACCGGTCACAAATAAGTACTCAGGCATCTCTAGCCACCTTCATAAACAATGAGTCAAGCTTTCACCGCCGAGGCCGCAGAGCACGCAGAGAGAAAAAGAGAAAGCTCTGCGCCCTCTGCGTGCTCTGCGGTGAGACCGGGCCATCGGTTTGAGGCGAGGCCTCGCTAGGGCCCCTTGAACCCTTACGACGGAGAAGGACCGCCGGACAATGGTTTGCGGTAGAAAGCCGTCTGACCGGGCGCTTCCTCCACGCCCACGGTGATAGCCGTGAGATGCGACACGTCATACTCACCCAGCGCCGCGATAAGCTGCTCACAGATGTACTCCGCCAACCGCTCGGCGGTGATACTGTCTACCGGCAGGGGCAGCACATCGGCGGCGGGCAGCACGTAGCGCCGGTTCTCAAAGCGAATCTCCCATTCGTCCTCGGTCCTCTTGACACTGAAATCCTCACTCAACTCGGGCAGCAAGAAACGATGGTCCAGCTCGTCGCAAATCCGGCGCATTATCCCCTTGAGGGCGACGAAATCGAAAACATAGCGGTCCCGGGTTAGCTCGCCCTCTAACTCCACCGAGACACCATAGTTATGACCGTGC
>JACIWR010000202.1 GCA_014360845.1 Anaerolineae bacterium | reverse complement strand
ATCAGGCGGGTAGAAAAGACCCAGCTTCTCCACCTCGGCCTGCAGGTGCGCGGTGATGATCCCTGCCTCGACCCGAGCTGTGCGGTTGGCCTGGTCTATTTCCAAAATGCGGTTCATCCGCGTCAGGGTGAGGGCCATACCCCCGCTGAAAGGGATTGAGGCCGCGGCCAGGCCCGAAGCCATGCCTCGGGGCACGATGGGGATGCGCTCGCGGCTGGCCAGGGCCACAATCCGGCTGACCTGGTCCGTTGTCGTGGGGAGGACCACTACATCGGGTCGGTGCTCGGCGAAAGTGCCGTCAATGGAGTAGGCGACCAGGTCCTCCGGGGCATCGAGGACGCCGTCTCGCCCGACAATTTCGCGTAGTTGTTTAATGATTCCTTGGCTCAGCATAGAGTAATCGCTCCGTCAGTTCACTTCTGCGAATAAGCTCGATCCAGTAACATCACCGGATGGACGACTTCCACCCGAAGCCCGCGCTGGCGTATTCCTACATTCAACTGCATCTGACAGCCGGGGCAACCGGAGGCGACGACCTGGGCCTCGGTGGTTTGCAGGTTATTCATCTTGCGCGCCAGCACCTTGAGGGATGTCTGCGGGTGAGTGATCAATTGCGTGCCGGCCGAACCGCAACACCAATCGGCCTCCGGCAATTCGATGAACTCCACGCCTTCGATCATCTGCATCAGCGCGCGGGGCTGTTCCCACACTCCTTGTGCGCGCCGTAAATGGCACGGGTCGTGATAGGTCACACGGGTCTCCAGGCGGCCCGCAGGCTTGTCCAGTGGGATTTCTATCAGGAATTCGTTGACATCCCGCACTTTGCGGCTGAAAGCCGCGGCCCGTTCCGCCCAGGCGGGGTCGTCGGCCAAAAGCTGGTCGTATTCTTTCAAGGTCGAACCGCAAGTGGCGCAGTCGGTGACGATCACATCAACAGCGGCCTGTTCAAAGAGGGCGATGTTATGGCGCGCCAGGTCTTGCACGGTCTCCTTGTAGCCGTAGCCCAGGGCGGGCATGCCGCAGCATTTGACATCCTTGGGGGTGATGACGGTGCAGTGGTTGCGGGCCAGGACGCGGACGGTGGCTGCGCTCTCCGCGGCGAACATGAGGCTCTGGGCGCAGCCCAGGAAGAAGCCCACCCGGTAGCGGCTCTCGCTCCCGGCGGCAGTCACCTCCGGCAGGACGCGTCGCAGGGGCCGTTGGGGAAGGTGGGGGAGCATGGCTTCCATGTCCCGCAGGCGGGCGGGCATCAATCGCCGCAACCCCAGGGCGTAGACCAGGCGGCGCAGTCCCAGCGTCTGATAGAGCCTGAGAGGGAGAGTGGCCCACTCCATCCGCGTCGGGTGTGGGATGAGGCCCCGAAAGAGAGGGCGTTTCCAGGCGGCGGGTCTTATCTGCTCCTGCACGTGCCGCATCTCCATGGCCAGGTCTGCCGGGTGGATACCGACCGGGCAGATTTCGTTGCAGGCCAGGCAGCCGAAGCAGGAGTACATCTGCTCGAACAGGTTAGGACTTAATTGGAGTTCTCCCTCCAGTCCTTTACGGGTCAGGAGCACCCGGCCCCGGGGAGAAGCGGTCTCCGTCAGGTATTCGCGGTAGGTGGGACAGACCGACAGACAGAGTCCGCAGCGGATGCAGGAAAGGTAGTCGTCTTCAGTGGGCACACGAATATTGGTTTGTTGTTTCATCAAATCGCTCGTCGCTCCAGTTTTGAGTTATGGGGCCACGCTTTGCGGTTGGGTGACCGGCTCGACTTACTTGCTCACCACGGGCAGTGTCAACATGGCATGAGGTACGATGAGCACGTCCAAGTCCGGCCCCAATTCGCGGGCGGCCATCTCCAGCGCCTCCTCCATCGTCGCCGCGGGGGTCATTTTGCAGGCCGCTACCACATCCGGGTGTTCGCTGCCCACGATGACCACCCGCGCCTGCTCCAGTACTTTGGCCATCACAAAGGCCCGTTGCTGGCCTGGCGGGTAGCCGTGGCGGCGGGCATCATCCAGTATGAAATGCACGTCGGGGGCATCGCGCATGGCTCTGAAGAAGCGCTGTTCGCCTACGCCTTCGCCGACCCCTTCCTCGCAGCGGGCCGGGATAATCAAGAAGCCTCCGGGCTTGACCACCGGCGTCGGAGCGAAGAACAGGTATGACGCGGCCCGACTGGCCTGGTAGAGGTTAGTGTCCTTGGGGAAGCCTACCCCGCCGATGGCCACGTCGTACTGGTGGGGGATGGGCACTTCGTAGATGGAGCGGGCGAAGGCCACCAGTTCCAGGAAGGTGGCTTCTGGCTCCCCGGCGGCTACTTTTACAATGCGCTTCTCGTCATCCAGGACCACGTTGAGGATGAAGCGTAAACCCGCGCGGCGGGCGGCCTCGGTGACTGCTGCGTGGAAGGGATTGCCCGCGATGCGGCCCAGCCGCGTGCCGGGATGGTCCACAAAGGCGGGGCCGTGGGTGTGGGCGATGAGCGCTTCCCCGGCCGCACCTACGGCCAGCGTCTTGCGTCCGCCCGAATAGCCGGCGTACTGGTGCGGTTCCACCAGTCCGGTGGCGATCAGGAGGTCGGCTTCCATGGCCGCGCGGTGCACCGAGACCGGCACTCCCCCCGGAGTGACACCCAAATCCACCAGGGCGGCAGGATTTTGGGGTTCGTTGTCAATCACGCGGTAACGCTCGACCACTGCCCGGCCCAGTTTGGTGATTTTCTCCTCCGGTGTTGAGGGGCGGTGCATGCCGATGCCGCAGAGCAGGGTGATGTCCTCGTCGCGGACGCCCGCGCTTTCCAGTTCGCGGAGTATCGCCGGCACCAGCAGATGATCGGGGCTGGCCCGGGTGATGTCGGTGAAGACGATGCAGACCCGCTGCCCCGGCCCACTCATCTCCCGCAGTGGCGGCGAACCGATGGGGTGGGTCAATGCCTCAGCGATGGCGGCCTCCACATCGGTGAGGGGTGGCACTTTTTTGGACTCCACCACCGTGCCGCGCATGCCGGGCGGAAGGGTGAATTCCAGATAGGTTTGGCTGTAAGGGATGCGGTATGTCATGGTTTCGGGTTGTATGCTTTCGGGTTTCATGGTTCCAGGTTTCATGGTTTCGGGTTTCATGGTTTTAGGTTGCGGGTTCGTCAAGGTACCAGACGGGGCCGGGCTCGCGCAGCTTGGGCCCCTTGATGGGAGTTCGCTTCAGGTACTCGATGAAATTATAAATACGGCGGGAGAGCTTGTCGCAACGTCGTATCAGGTCGTCGCACTCGGTCTGGGAGATGTAGCCCAGGTCGAGGGCCACATAAGCTTGCGAGCGGACCTCACCGTTGGAGCCTTTGGCTATGTACAGGAAGTTGATGAACTCCTTGGTCGTGCCGCGTTCAAAGCCCTCGGCGATATTCGACATGGTGGAAACCGCAGCGCGCTGCATCTGGCTGGCAAGGCCATACCGCTCGCTCGATGGGAACCTCGCGGTTAGACGATACACGTGATTCACGATCTCGCGGGCTTCCTGCCACACGCGGAGGTCCTCGAAACGCTCAATAGTGGGCATAGCACTCCTGCCGGTTACGGGTTTCAGGTTTCGGGTTACGAGGTTTCAGGTTACAAGGTTTCCAATCAACCCGAAACCCGCAACCCTGAAACTTGAAACCCTGAAACCCCGAAACCTGAAACCATCTCTCAACCCTGAAACTACTCAAGGTCGTACTCCACCTCTAATTCCTCGGCGATGGCCCGCAAGTCGGCTGCCACTTTGGGATTGAGGGGGATGCCCTCGCGCGCACGCCGCTCCGCCTCTTCGTACTCCTTCTCACCGTGGATGTAGATGCGGGTTTGTCCTTCGGCCTTGGGTGCATCTTTGAGACGCCGCTGCAGATCGTCCATCGTCTCTTTGAATTCTTCCACGGGGCGGAAGGCGTCCACGCGCAATGCTCCAAAGAAGTGGCCAATTTTAGAGGGGAGTGGTTTACCGTCGGGAGTTTTGGGATAGACCAAATCGGCATAGGCCGCACCGGAGAGCACGGCACAAAGGACGTCCACCAGCAGAGCCAGACCGTATCCCTTGTGACCGCCCATCAACTCGCCCGCCCCACCCAGTGGAAGCAGTCCGCCGCCGGCCCGCTGCCGGAAGTTCTCCAGGACCAGGCTGGCGTCGGTGGTCGGTGTGCCGTTCTCGTCGGTGGCCCAACCCAGCGGCAGGGGTTTTTCCAGGCGCTCGTAAACTTCCAGTTTGCCCCGCGTCACGGTGCTGGTGGCCATATCCAAAACGAAGGGGCGCTCTCGACCGGCGGGAGCGGCCACAGCGATGGGATTGGTGCCCAGCATCGCGTCGCGGCCAAAGGTCGGCACCACCAGCACGGCGGCGTTGGTCATGGAGATGCCGATGCAATCGTGCTCGAGGGCCATCATGGCGTAGTAACCGGCGATACCGTAATGGTTGGAGTTGCGCACGGTCACGAACCCGGCTCCCATATCCAGGGCTTTCTTAATGGCTTTCTGCATCGCTCGGTAGGAGACGGGTTGGCCCAGTCCGGCCCCGGCGTCAATCAGGGCCGTAGTCGGCGTTTCGCACACGATCCGCGTTTCGGGGGTGGGGATCATCATGCCATCGCGTATGCCGTTCACGTAGCGCCGCAGCCGGGCGACGCCGTGGGAATCCACCCCGCGCAGGTTGGCGGCCACCAGTACATCAGCCGTGATGGCCGCGTCCTCCGCCGGCACTCCCAGCTTCTGGAACACCTTCTGGCAAAAAGTGCGCAGTCCCTCTGCCTGTACGATTTCTTCTTGCGGGACCATGTTGGTAGCAGACATTGTTGTTGACACCTCCCTTGGCGCAAAAAAGGGAGCAGAGGTCTAGATTGAAGTCTTCACCTCTCTCCCGTTTGTTTATCGTCAGCTAATAGCGCCCATGTGTACTCCTCAGTCCTGACGGAATCGCTTTTCCAGTCGTTCTAGCATGGCCGCTGCTTCCACCAGTTTGTCCAGGGGGTTGTTGTCCCCACGGAAGTAGCGATAATCACAAGGCATGATGTCCAGCGTCTCCACCAGCTCGTTGAAGTGACTACGCAGAGCGCTGTTGCTGACGCCGTATAGCTCTTCTATCTCGCGCTGGGTGATCTCTCGGAAGTTCACTTTGCGCACGGTGTAATCGAGGGCGGCAGCCCAGGTCTCCGGCTTGCGCATGGTTAGGGGACGGCGGCCCAGGGCAATGCGATATTCGAGCCACATCTGAATGGCCGCGCCGACCTCTTCCAGGGGAATGCCGGAAGCCGTCATTCTTTCGGTGATCAACGTCTCCACTTCATCCATAGCGTTGGCGAACAACTGCTCGAAACGCGCGGCCAGCTCGGTATCCCCCTCGTAGCGGATGAAATCTGCCAGGGCGTGGAGTGCGCGGTCATAATCGCCAAAACGGGCCAGAGCGCGAGCCAGGTTCAGATAATGATCCGGGTTGCTGGGGTCGTGCTGGGCAGCCAGTTCGAAGCTTTTGACCGCATCATCTATCTCCCAGCGCTCGTACTGGCGTAAGCCGCGCTCGCTATATTCTTGAGCTTTCTTCTTGTCCGCCTTTGAGACAGTGTGCTTTTCATTAGCCATCTTACCCCTCCGTTTACCGCGAGCTCAAGGGGGAGACCTGGAGTGTATTATAGCACGTTATCACAAAACTGGCAACGCATTTCGGGCCGGCACTGAAGCCATGGGGCTGCAATCTAGCTCTGGAGGAGGTCTTGCTCTCAGCACGGGGATTTCATTCCCGTGCGCCTCTGCGACCCACCGCACGGGCTGGCTCTGGACAAAACGCTCAAAATGGGATATAATCAGCGCCGACTTGCGACCACAGGAGCCATTGGCACTTTATCCAAGGAGGTCCGGCATGTCTCTCATCAAGTTTGTGAGCAATTACAACGACGAAAGCACTGAGCGCGGATTCCAGTTCGAGTTTTTCTGTGATCGCTGCGGCACGGGCTACCGCACCCCCTTCCAGCCCTCGGCCACCGGATTGGTGAGCGAAGCTCTGGATGTGACCAGTGGTCTGCTGGGCGGTGTATTCGGCAAGGTCGCCGATGTAAGTGACCGCGTGCACTCCGCAGCCTGGGAAAGGGCGCACGACAAAGCCTTTGTCAAAGCCGTTCAGCAAGCTAAGCCCCACTTCGTGCAGTGCCCTCGCTGTAGCCAATGGGTATGCCGGGAAAGCTGCTGGAATCCCGACTGGGGATTGTGCAAGAGCTGCGCGCCCGATGTCGAGGCCGAATATGCAGCGGCTCAGGTCCAGGCTACCATCGAACAGGGGCGACAGGTGATTCAGGAGACGGAGTACATCACCGCCAAGGACAAAGCCCGCCTCAAGAAACAGACGGTGATGGCCAGTTGTCCCCGCTGTGGAGCAGCACTGACTACCGCAGCTAAATTCTGTCCGGAGTGCGGCGCTCCCTTGACGGCGGAGAAATTCTGTACCGAATGTGGCAGCAAAATCCCGGCCAGCGCTAAATTCTGCCCCGAATGTGGAGCCAAGCAACAATAGCGTCACCCCGTGAGAACCTGAGGAATAGCCTCGATTCTCCCCCAGAGAGTTGGGCTTGCGTCTAACCTTGGATTGCAGGCAGGAGGTAGTTTTGTGTCTGAACTGACGAAGCTGTATGAGGAAATAGCCCACTGCACTCGCTGCGCCCTCAGCCAATCGCGGGCCAAAACCGTGCCCGGTGAGGGGCCTGAACACGCCGACATCATGTTCATTGGCGAAGCACCCGGCTTCCACGAGAACCAACAAGGCCGCCCCTTCGTGGGCGCGGCGGGCAAGTTCCTGGAAGAACTGCTGGCCAGCATCAACTTGCGCCGGGAGGATGTCTACATCTGCAATGTGATCAAGTGCCGTCCACCCGGCAACCGGGACCCCCTCCCCGAGGAAATTGAAGCCTGCCGGCCCTTCCTGGATCGCCAAATTGAGCTTGTACAGCCCAAGCTCATCGTCACCCTGGGCCGCTATTCCATGGCCCGCTACTTCCCGAATGCTAAAATCTCGCGCATCCACGGTCAGCCGCGCAAGATGGGGGGAGTCATCTACTACCCGATGTACCATCCGGCTGCCGCTCTGCACCAACCCCGTTACCGGGCCGACATCGAACGCGATATTCTCAAGATCCCCCAACTCCTGGAAGAGATAGACCAAATGGCCGATGATGCCCAGTCATTGCAGGCCGAACAACTGAGCCTGTTTTAGCTTTTTCGCCGGATGGAAAGTGCGTCGCGCCTTGTGGGTGGCGTCCTTGGGAGCAAGCCATAGGCCGACACCTTGGCAGTTGCACAGAACACAGCCGCCGTCGGTCGTTGCGGGCCAAACTTGCTTCCAAACGGACGTACACCGCGGTACGCACGTGCGCTTCAGTTTGGGGACAGGTTTGTCCCGTAGCGGCCGACCGCTGCTGCGTCCTGAGTGAAAGCGAAGGGTGTCGGCCTACGGCGGGCAGGGCCTGTCCTGAGCCCCGTCGAAGGACCGCCCGCCGCTACGTCGGGGAAAGCTTCCGTGGGGGGCGCAAACTCGCCTCAAAACTGAGGCACACCACAGTACGGGCGTGGTTTGACAAGAACGGCATTTTGTGGTATCTTTAGCTCTGTTCGAAGGCGTTGTTGTCTGTGTTGGGAATCAGAACGATTTACCGCCAGAGCTGACCGCCCTGGCGGTTTTTTGTCAGGGAGATTCCCCAGGAGAACCAACACGCTCACCAGGTGAAGTACCCGGACCCTAGAGGCCGGGCTTCAAAATAGCAATACCATTTAAGGAGGAACGCGTTAAATGGAAAGGACGACTGGCACAGTCAAATGGTTCAGCCGCGTGAAGGGCTACGGATTCATCCAGCCCGACGGCCAGGAGAAGGACGTTTTTGTCCACTACTCGGCCATCGAGGGTGAGGGCTTCCGCAACCTGGAAAAAGGCGAACGAGTGGAATTCGCTATCGAGGACACCCCTAAGGGTCCACAAGCTGTCAATGTGAGCGTGTTGGCCCCTGCACCAGAAGCACTCTAGACCACTCAACACGCTACAAAGCGAAATAAAGCTGAATCCCGGCCCCGATGCACTTCTGTGCTCGGGGCCTAACCGTGATTATAATGTCCCAGACGTTTGACAAGAGCTCTAAAGTGTGTTAATATCCTGAACTTGGGCTCGGCCCAACGTGGCTGTGATGTC
>JACIWR010000201.1 GCA_014360845.1 Anaerolineae bacterium | reverse complement strand
GCCGACGACTGCGACGACAACGATGCCGATGTCCATCCCGGCGCCACCGAGATTCCGGGCAATGGTGTTGACGATGATTGTGACCCAACCACTCCTGATATAGTGAGCGACAACCAACCTCCCGTCTCCTGGGTGGAGCGGCTGAACTCTGTTCAGTACAATCCCGTGTTCACCGTGAGCTGGACGGGATACGACCAGGGAGGGTCTGGGATTAAGTGCTACGACGTGCAGTTCAGAGATGGCTTTGGCTCCTGGCAGAACTGGCAGACCTGTACGACAGCCACCTCGGCTGAGTTCTCCGGTCAATCGGGCCACACCTATAGCTTCCGCTCCCGGGCTACAGACAACGCAGGTAACGTAGAAAACTGGCCATGGTGGCCGGATACCTGGACCTACGTCCGGGCCCAGACCACGCCCCACTACACTCTGACGGTGAACGTGGTGGGCAGCGGCAGCGTGACGCTAGATCCGGCGGGCGGTACGTATGACGCCGGGACAGTGGTGAAGCTGACAGCGGTAGCCGCTCCAGGGTGGCAGTTCGATCACTGGTCGGGCGACCTGACAGGAAGCGCCAACCCGGCCACCGTTACCATGAATGAAAATAAGACGGTCACCGCGCACTTCACCCAGATCGAGCCCCACTACACTCTGACGGTGAACGTGGTGGGCAGCGGCAGCGTGACGCTGGACCCGCCGGGTGGCACCTATGTGGAGGGCACAGAAGTCACCCTGAAGGCGAAGCCTGCTTCCGGCTGGGAGTTCAGCGGCTGGTCAGGTGACCTCAGCGGTGATGCGAATCCCGCCTCCATCACCATGGACAGCGATAAGACAGTCACGGCCACCTTCGTTGCCACAGGCGACACCGAACCGCCCGTCTCCTGGGTGCAGTCACTGAGCCCAATTCAGTACAATTCTGTGTTCACTGTGAGCTGGACGGGATACGACCAGGGAGGGTCCGGGATTAAGTGCTACGACGTGCAGTTCAGAGATGGCTTTGGTTCCTGGCAGAACTGGCAGACCTGTACGACGGCCACCTCGGCTGAGTTCTCTGGCCAGACCGGCCATATGTACAGCTTCCGCTCGCGGGCTATAGACAACGCAGGCAACGTAGAAGACTGGCCCTCAGGATCTGATGCCTGGACCTACGTCTGGCCGTGGAGGTGGTGGAGAAGGTAACCTCAATCTAACAAAAGACAGGCGGGGTCGAAAGGATTCTGTTGACAAAGAGCTATCTAACACGACATTTTCGATAGAATCCGGGTGACCCCGCCTTCATCTTTCCCTAATTTTCCTAGCGAGCCCTGACACTTGTGAACTGTAGTACGAAATGCTCAACCTCGTGTGGCCTTGCCCGTCTATGAGCCAACACCCTTCGCGTTCACCCTGGCGTAGCAACACTTGGCCACTGTGAGTCGCATTGAAAATAGCCAACACCTTCTCAGAGCCGTTGGGTAAGGGTTGAAACTCTTGGGAGGGAAGAAAATGACTCACAGAAACTCTTTATACCTTGTGATGCTGATAGCATTGGTGACGAATCCCATCTGGCCGATAGTGGCTACGCCAGTTCAGGCTGCGCCATTGCAGCAGAATGTAGCACCGGTGGCGAACGATCAATCGGTGAGTACGACGGAAAATACGGCTGTGGCCATCACGTTGACAGCTACGGATGTCAATGACGACGACCTGACCTACAGTGTCGTCGACAATCCAACGCATGGATCTCTGGCAGGCGAGGCTCCGAATCTGACTTATACCCCGGATACGGATTACACCGGCCCGGACAGCTTTACGTTCATAGCCAATGACGGGGAATATGACTCCAATATGGCCACCGTGACGATCACGGTCTTCTCAGAACCCACCGGGGTGCTGGAGTTCGGTACGGTGACGGTAGGCGGCGACCCCGTGACCGTCAACCTAGACAACAACTATGTCAGCCCCGTGGTAGTCTGCTCGGTTCAGTACAACAACAATACCACCCCGGTCGTGGCGCGGGTCAGCAATGTGACCTCGACGAGCTTTGATGTCCGGCTTCAGAATCCCTCAGATGGTGCGGTGGCGGCAGAGAACGTCAGTTACCTTGTGGTTGAGGAGGGTACCTGGACCATTGACGGAGTGAATATTGAGGCCCAGACATACCTGTCTACAGTGACCGATGAAGACGGCAGCTGGGTGGGCGAGCTCCAGAGCTACGGGCAAAGCTACACGAATCCGGTGGTGCTCGGCCAGGTGATGAGCGAGAATGACCCCGACTGGTCAGTGTTTTGGTGTCAGGGCGGCAGCCGGAGCAATCCACCATCGGCCACGACGTTGAGGACCGGCAAGACGGTGTGCGAGGACACGGATACGACGCGTGCGGATGAGACGATCGGTTTCATTGTGTTTGAAGCCGGCCATGGCACGATTGATGGGGTCGAATTCGAAGCGTTCCTGGGCTCTAGCAGTATCCAGGGCGTGGATGACTCGCCACCATATGAGTACACCTTTAATACACCCTTTGCTACGTCTCCTGAGGTCATAGTGACCACCCTGGCAGGGATGAACGGCCCCAATGGCGGCTGGGCGCAGTCGCACGGTCCGACAGCCGCTACCAACACCAGCCTGTATCTCTCAATAGATGAGGATCAGATCGGCGATACGGAGAGGAGCCACATCGCCGAACGGGTCGGCTATGTCGTGTTTGACACGGATCCAACCCCCGATCCGGTCATCACCATCTTGGGGACTCCTCTGAGCCCCTTCAGCAGTGAGCCTGGAACACCCTCGGACGAGCAAAGCTACACCGTATCCGGCAGTAACTTGACCGGTGACATCGTGATCACGGCCCCGAGTGATTTTGAGATTTCATTAACCAGCGGCAGTGACTTTGCATCATCTCTAACGTTGCCCCAGACCGAAGGTTCCGCGGCAGAGACCACCATCTACGTCCGTTTCAACCGCGCCACCGCAGGAACCTCCAGTGGCAATATCACCCACACCAGCGACGGCGCTGCGACTCGGAACGTCGCAGTGAGCGGAACGGCAGCTCCACTATTTAACATACTCTTGGGGCGACCAACAGATGAATCAGTTACGGCAAACATTATTCCAAACCAGGATGTTGAATTCTATATAGAGTATGGTACGTCTTCAGGAAGTTATACCAACCAGACAAGTACGTTTAGCGCCACAGCCGATGAGCCTATCGAAATCGTGATCAGCGGTCTCTCTGCAAATACGGAGTACTTCTACCACATAGTCTACCGACAAACGGGCACGACCGAGTGGCACGAAGGCGTTGAGCATTCATTTGACACCCAGAAGGCAAGGGGTAGCACATTTACTTTTACCATAGCATCTGATTCGCACTTAGGTCAGTACGGCGGACAGACTGCGGATGAATTAGCTTTGTATGAACAGACACTACTCAATGTTAAGGCTGATCGGCCTGACTTCCACATTGATCTGGGTGACACCTTTGCGATGGATCCTCAACCTTTAGGGACAGGAATGACCGAGGCTGAAGCCGAAGCAGCATATCTGGCTCAGCGCCCCTATATGGGTCTTATCGGCGACTCGGTTCCCATTTACCTAGTCATTGGCAATCACGAGAACGAAGAGGGCTGGAATTTTGATGATGTGTTCACGCCTCCTGATCAATCCTTGGCCATCGTGGGTCTAAGAGCTCGAAAAATGTACTTCCCCAATCCTATTCCGGATGATTTCTATTCCGGTAATACCGACTCCTTACCCGCTCAGTTCTTAGCGGCGTACCCTGATTTGCCACCTGAGGAAGCCTACCATGAAGACTATTACGCCTGGGAATGGGGTGATGCGCTGTTCGTCGTCCTCGATCCTTTTCACCACTCAATGACATGGCCTTCAGAAGGAAATTCGTACGGCGGAGAAGGGCAGGACGGTGAAGTAGGGGGCGATCGCTGGGACTGGACTTTGGGCATAGAGCAGTATCTGTGGCTCAAAAACGTACTTGAAACCAGCGATGCCACATATAAGTTTGTCTTTTCCCATCATGTAACCGGTGGAGCGACACCCTATGGACGCGGCGGCATTAGCGCGGCACCTTACTTCGAGTGGGGTGGATATAATGCGGACGATACCTGGGGCTGGGATACAGAAAGGCCAGCGTCCGAAGGATGGGACGTCCCGATTCACCAGTTGATGGTTGCCAACGGCGTTGATGTATTTTTCCACGGCCATGACCATATCTATGCTTATGAAGAACTTGATGGCATCGTCTATCTGGAATGTCCAAAACCGGATGACGCCGGTTATGACTGGGAGCCCTACGGCTATGGTTACACCGAAGGCCTATATCCCGACGGACTTTTAATACAAAACTCAGGCCACATCCGTGTTACGGTTTCACCCACCGAGGCAACGGTTGAATATGTTCGAGCCTACCTCCCTGAAGACGGCACTAACGGGCAGGTTGCGCACTCTTTCACCATCCAGGCCGATATGCCCACCACCTATCATCTAACGATGGCGGTGTCCCCACCGGAGGGCGGGACCACCGACCCCGTTGTGGGCAGCCATGCCTACCCCGAAGGCACCGTGGTGAACATCACAGCCATACCAGCCACCGGTTACGTGTTCGATCACTGGGAAGGTGATGTGACGGATGCCAACGCAGCCAGCACGACCGTCACCATGGACGGAGACAAAACCGTCACCGCTCACTTCTCCCCTGCCCCAGGCCTTTTGGGCAACGTCAACGACGATGAATTCGTGGATTCCACCGATGCCCTGATTATCCTGTCCTGTGATGCTGGCATTGATACCTCCCAATTCTGTCCCATGAATTGCGGCAACGTCAACGCCGATGAATTTGTCAACTCCACCGACGCCTTGATCATCCTCTCCTACAACGCCGGTATTCCCGTTCCCTACCCGCTGGGGGAACCCGGCTGCCCGCCCAGCGTGGAGCAGTGCGCAGGATGTGGCTCCTAGTCAGACTGCGAAAGTCTGATCACCTTGAGGTGAAGCTTCGCTAGACAGAGGTTGAATGCATGAAGAGGATACACCGTTGTCATCACTGGTCTCTGCTCCTGTTTGCCCTGCTGGCGCTGAGTAGCGCAGTGCTGAGAAACATCCCGGCCTGGGCGCAAAGCGGCAGCGCCAGTGCAGCAGTGCTGCCCGCCGTGACCGTGACGGGCGTGGGCGAACAGATAGAGGTGGCGGTCAGCATAGACGTTTCCGCCGTCGCAGAGCCCGACCACAGGCTGGGGAGTTTCACCGCCTCACTAAACTGGGACCCGGCTGTGCTGGCTTACCACGACGATTCGGGGATTCTGGCAGGTTTCACTGGTATGGTCAACACTGCCCAGGTCTCGTCCGGACACATTGTCTTCAACGGGGCCAATCCAGGTGGGGCCACAGGCGAGCTCGTGGTGATCCGCATCACCTTCGACGTGGTGAGGGCAGGGCACAGTGATCTCGACCTGGAGTTCACGGCCATGGCCGCAGCCTACACCTTTCGGAGCCTGCTGCCGATTCTCACCGTCAACGACGGCCAGGTTGAAGTGAGCCCAGAGCAGTACACACTGACGGTCAATATCCTGGGCGACGGTAGCGTGACGCTGAATCCAGAGGGTGGTACCTACGATAAGGGTACAGTGGTGCAACTGACTGCCACTCCTGCTTCGGGTTGGCAGTTCAGTGGCTGGGTCGGCGATCTAAATGGCGATACCAATCCCACATCCATCACCATAGATGGTCATAAGACCATCACGGCGGTTTTCACCCAGGAAGAGGGCGACGATCCGTCTGGGCTGGTATTCTTGCCGTTCATCACCAAGGGTCTTAGCCCCACCTCCGACAAGGGCGGCGATGATTCGCCTCTCTCCTGGGTATCGTGGTTGAACCCTGTTCAGCATTATCCCGCACTACCGTGAAATGGCAGGGGCTTGCTCCCAGCGGGTCCGGGATTCAGTTGTAGAGCCAAAGACGGAGCAGGCAACGTCGAATCCTGGTCATCGAAACCTGATGCCTGGCTATGGATGTAATGGTGAGAAGAACTTAAATCCATCTTTCTCATCAAACACCGAACACAACACGACGGGTAGCCAGGTGCTACCCGTCGTGTTTTTCTTCCCACGACCTCAGCTCTCGCCGGGCTTCTGCCCGCGCCGGCGGAAGTACAGCCAGAAGCCCACGGTGAGTCCCCCGTACACCGCCAGCAGGATCAGAGTTATCACCACGTTGTCCTGGGTGAAGGCATCCAGGTAACCACTGCGCGGGTTAAGCAGAATCTGGAAGAACCAGTAGGCGGCGAAAGTAAAGCTGCCCAGCCAGGCTACCCGGTTCCAGCGGAAGAGCACTTCACCGTCCAGGAAACTGAGGGGTATCAGCGAGAAGAGCACTCCCTCCAGACCGCTGACGAAGGTGGTCACTAAAACGCTGCGCAGCAGATTCACGCCAGCCAGCGGCCCGCTGAGCAGCCAGGCCACGATGCTGATCGCCAGCGTGATGGCCGCCGGAACGAGCACCAGGACGGCCCCCTGTCCCGCCGTGGCTTCGTCGTCAAAGTCCTCGCCGGAGACCAGCACGTAAGCGGCGACGAAGCCGAAGAGGTAACCGGGTTGGAAACGCACCAGGCGGGTGAGGATGACGCAGCCGATGGCGATGAGCACCGCTACGGGAAAAGCGCGCATATAGCCCTGCAAGCCGTAGAGACGGATGCCCAGCAGTGCCTGCAGCCCCTCGTAGACGTAGGTGGTGATGACGATGGAGATGAAAAGGGACAACAAGAGAATCATCCCCTGAGTGTTAAAGGCAAAGGTGAGGTCGAGAAAAGCGTAGATGAGGGTGGTGACCACCAGCAGAACGAGGGTGAACCACCACGGGCGGCGGCGGACTTCACCACCGGGCGCGGGGCGTTTCAGTGGGAGGCGCGCCGCCAGCGGGGACAGGCGGTCGCGCAGTTCGTCCTCGTTCTCTTTGAGAGTGTTGTTGAAGAGAGTGGAGAGGAAACCGAAAGCCAGGGCCAGGCCCAAGGCCAGAACTATGTTGGTGCCCACGACTTTGGGGCTGAAATCCACTTCGCCGGGCAAGGGCACGGAGGCGGTAAAGGAAACGGACGGTCCCGCGGCTGGAACGGGTGTCGGCTCGGCGTGGCGCTCCACCGTCAAGCCGATAAGGCGCAGGATGCCCTGCACCAGGTCGTACCCGGGGTCTCTGGTGATGAACAGGTCACCTTCTGTGGCTTCGGCCAAGTCGCGGGCCAGCACCTCGATCTCCGGTGAATAGCCGGTGCCCAGCACGGGGGAGACGACGACATCGTTAGCTTGCGCCGCGGCTATGGCTTCCTTGATGCTGTCCCGGTCGGAGCCGGGATCCTCCACCGGGTCGCCCCCGGCCGGGCCCTCATCACCCAGGGGGATGATCAGCCGGATGGCGCCCGGCGTCCAATCGAAGCCCCGGGCGACGTCGGCCACGGCCCAGCCCCAGTCCTCAATCTGCTTCACGGTAGCATCGGCGATCTCACTGCTCACCGTCCGCGCCGTACACTGCGCTCCTTCGGTGATGCCCATGATGGTGTAGGCCATGACGATACCCCGCTCCTCGGTGAGTTCGGCTACCGCCTCCTCGATGTCCTGGCACAGGGCAGCCATTTCATCGTCCATGGAGCCGGAGGTGTCGAAGACAAAGACCACCTCGATCACCGGGTTCGCAGGCTTGAATTGGGAGGGCACGAGGTGCCGCAGGCGGATGGTGTAGCCCCCCGATGCCTCCCCGCCAACGTCGTAAACCACGGTATACGTGCCATCGGCGGGGAGGAGGACCCGATCGAGAGCTACGCTGCCCATGCCCATACTGCTCGCCAGCTTCTCTCCATCCGCGTCCAAGAGAGTCAACCACATCTGCTCCATTCTCATGTCCTTAGAAGAGACGGAGATGCCAATCTCCTCTTCTGCCTCCCCCTCGAAAGTGTACAAGTCCTGCTCCGTCGGCGGGGAGATTTCTGCTGTTTTCTCTTCGCCAAAATCCAGCGGTTCCGGTTCGGTGGGAGGAATGGCATAAGCGCGCAGGGTGTAGGCCCCTGCGGCCTCTCCCCCTGCGCTGAACTGCAAGGTATAGGTCCCGTCGGCGGGCAGGGTCACATCTTGGAGGGAGACATCATGGAATCCTCCACTGCTCGCCACCTTCTCCTCATCAGGACCAAACAGAGTCAG
>JACIWR010000200.1 GCA_014360845.1 Anaerolineae bacterium | reverse complement strand
GACCCGGGCCAACCGGCAGGACATTGACGCCGCTGCCGAGGCCCTGCGCGACGCTGCCTATCCCCGCATCCATACCGGGCTGGGCGTCTCCGATGTGCATATCCGCCACAAGCTGCGCACCACCCGCGAAGAGGCCCTGCAGCGGGGCGTGGAAGCGGTCAAGTACGCCAAGAAGTTCGTGGCAGACGTGCAGTACTACGCCGAGGACGCTGGTCGCGCCGACCCGGAGTACCTCTATCGCGTGCTGGAGGCGGTCATCGCCGCCGGGGCCACGGTGGTGAATATCCCCGATACCACCGGTTACACTACTCCCGATGAGTTCGGGGCTCTCATTCGGGGCATCATGGAGAACGTGCCCAACATCCACCGGGCTACGGTCTCGGTGCATTGCCACAATGACCTGGGGATGGCCACGGCCAACACGCTGGCCGCCGTGCGCTACGGCGCGCGCCAGGTGGAGGTCACGGTCAACGGCATCGGCGAACGGGCCGGCAACTGCTCCCTGGAAGAGGTGGTCATGGCTCTCAAAACCCGGCGTGACCTCTTCGGTCTGGAGACGGGCATCAATACGCGCCGCATCTATCCGGTCAGCCGCCTGGTCAGCCAGTTGACCGGTATCCCGGTGCAGCCCAACAAGGCCATCGTGGGAGCTAACGCTTTCGCCCACTCCTCCGGCATCCACCAGGATGGGGTGTTGAAGGAGCGTACCACCTACGAGATCATCAACCCCCGCGACGTGGGTGTGCCCGATTCGGAGATCATTCTCTCGGCGCGGTCGGGCCGCCACGGGCTGCGCCACCGTCTGGCCGAGCTGGGTTACACGCTGGACGAAGAGCAGTTCGAGAAGGTCTACCAGCGCTTCCTGGAGGTGGCCGACCGAAAAAAGACGGTGGATACCCGCGATCTGGAGGCCATCGTGGAGGACGAGGTGCAGATGTTCTTCGAGGAGACCTATCATCTGGAGCATGTGCAGGTCTCCTGTGGCGATCACAGCATCCCCACGGCTACCGTGCGCATCCGCGGGCCGGAGGGCCAGGTCTTCTGCGATGCCGATCACGGCACCGGTCCAGTGGACGCCGTCTACCGGGCCATCAATCGCGTCATTGGCGAGCCCAACGAGCTCATCGAGTTCTCCATCCAGGCGGTGACTGAGGGCATTGATGCCGTGGGCCGGGTGACCATCCGCATCCAGGCCGACGAGCCGGTGAAGGAGAACGGCGTCGAACGGCGGGTGTTCAGCGGTCGCGGCTCCGACACCGACATCGTGGTGGCCAGCGCCAAGGCCTACATGTTCGCCCTCAACCGGCTCATCGCCGCGCGCCGTGAGGCCGGAGGGTAGGGGCATGGGCATGACGTTGGCAGAGAAAATCCTGGCCGCCCACGCCGGTCTGGAGGAAGTGCATCCCGGCCAGTTCGTCGAGGTGGCGGTGGACGTGGTGCTCAGCAACGACATCACCGCGCCTATCGCCATCCGCGAGTTCGAGAGGCTGGGCGTGGAGCGGGTGTTCGATCCGCAACGGGTGGTGATGGTGGCAGATCACTTCGCCCCTAACAAGGACATCAAATCCGCCGCCCAGTGCCTGCAAGTGCGCCAGTTCGCCCGCGCGCAAGGATTGCCGCACCATTTTGACGTGGGCCGGATGGGCATCGAGCACGTGCTGCTGCCGGAGCAGGGGCTGGTATTGCCGGGCGATGTCGTCGTCGGCGCGGATTCGCATACCTGCACCTACGGCGCGCTGGGGGCTTTCGCCACCGGTATGGGTTCCACCGACATCGCCGTGGCCATGGCCACGGGCCGCGTCTGGATGCGCGTGCCGGAGACGATGCGTATCATCTATCACGGGGAGTTACAGCCCTGGGTGGGCGGCAAGGACCTGATTCTTTACACCATCGGTCGGATTGGCGTCAGCGGCGCGCTCTATCAGGCGATGGAGTTCGCCGGGCCGACGGTGGGGGGGCTTTCCATGGCCGATCGGTTCACCATGGCCAATATGGCCATCGAGGCCGGGGCGAAGGCTGGCCTCTTTGCCGTGGACGAGGTGACCCGGGCCTATGTGGATGGCCGCGCCACTCGATCTTACCGCGTCTATCAGGCCGATGCCGATGCCGCCTGCGCCCAGGTCATCGAGATTGACGTCAGTCAGATCGAGCCGCAGGTGGCTTTCCCCCATCTACCGGAGAACACCCGCCCGGTGAGCCAGGCCAACGGGTTGCCCATTGACCAGGTGGTCATCGGCTCTTGCACCAACGGTCGCCTGGAGGACCTGCGCGTCGCCGCTCAGGTGTTGCGCGGTCGCCGGGTGCATCCCGATGTGCGCTGCATCATCATCCCCGGCAGCCAGCAGGTCTACCTGGACGCCCTGCGCGAGGGGCTGGTGGAAGTCTTTATCGAGGCCGGGGCGGCGGTCAGTACCCCGACCTGTGGTCCCTGTCTGGGGGGGCACATGGGCGTGCTGGCAGCCGGTGAGCGAGCGGTGAGCACCACCAACCGCAACTTCCGCGGGCGTATGGGCCATCCCGAGAGCGAGGTCTACCTGGCCGGGCCGGCCGTGGCGGCGGCAAGCGCGGTGGCGGGAAGAATCGCACACCCATGTGACTTGTGAGTCGAGTATCGTGTTTCATGGGGCTGGCGTGGAACACGAAACGCGAAACACGAAACGTGAAACGTGAAGCGTGAGAATACTGAGGTACAATATGACAATCGAAGGCGTGGTATGGAAATACGGAGACAACGTGGACACCGATGTCATCATCCCGGCGCGCTATCTGAACGTGTCCACGGCGGAGGAGTTGGCGCGCCACTGCATGGAGGATATTGACCCCGGTTTCGCTGGAGCGGTGCAACCGGGGGATGTGGTCGTCGCCGGGGAGAACTTCGGCTGCGGGTCGTCACGAGAGCATGCGCCGCTGGCCCTCAAAGGCGCTGGCGTGAGCTGCGTGGTGGCCCGCAGCTTCGCCCGCATCTTTTACCGCAACGCCATCAACGTCGGCCTGCCGATTCTGGAGTGTCCGGCGGCTGTGGAGGGCATCGAGAGCGGTCACCGGCTGGGGATAGACCTGGAGGCGGGCCGCATACGCAATCTGACCACCGGTCAGGTCTATCAGGCCGAACCCTACCCGCCCTTCATGATGGCGATCATCGAGGCTGGCGGTTTGGTGCCGTACACGCGGCGGCGCTTGGAGGTCGAAAACGCGAAACGTGAAGCGTGAAACGTGAAGTAAGGAGCAAATCCCTTGACGAAACAACCCACTTGTCGAATCGCTGTCCTGCCCGGTGACGGCATCGGCGTCGAGGTCATTGCCGAGGCGGAGAAGGTGCTGCGGGCCGTCGGCGAGCGCTTCGGGCGTCAGTTCCTGCTGGAGCGGGCCCTGGTCGGCGGGGCGGCCATGGATGCCACCGGTGAGCCGCTGCCGGAGTCCACTTTGGCCCTGTGCCGCTCCTCCGATGCCGTGCTCTTCGGCGCGGTAGGCAATCCCAAGTACGATGACCCCAGGGCCAAAGTGCGTCCGGAGCAGGCCTTGCTGGGTTTGCGCAAAAGTTTGGGTCTGTTCGCCAATCTGCGCCCGGTGTGGGTGCACCCGGCGCTGGCGGACATCTCCCCGCTGCGCCCGGAACTGGTGCGCGGCGTAGACCTGGTGGTCGTGCGCGAACTAACCGGCGGCATTTACTTCGGTCAACCGCGAGTGGAGGGGAGCGAGCGGGCTGTGGATACGATGGCCTACACCCGCGCCGAGGTGGAGCGCATCGCCCACGTCGCCTTTCGCCTGGCGCGCGGACGGCGGCGCAAGGTCACCTCGGTGGACAAGGCCAACGTGCTGGCCTGCTCTCGCCTCTGGCGCTCCGTCGTTGAGGAAGTGGCGCGGGACTACCCCGACGTGCAACTGGAGCACCTTCTGGTGGACGCGGCGACCATGCACCTGATCAAGCGCCCGCGCGACTTTGACGTGCTTCTCACCGGCAACATGTTCGGCGACATCCTGAGCGACGAGACCTCGGTGCTGACCGGCTCCATGGGGATGCTTCCCTCGGCTTCGCTCGGGACGAGTCCCTCGGCTTCTCTGGGCGGGGGACGCTTCGGCCTCTACGAGCCTATCCACGGCTCCGCGCCGGACATCGCCGGGAAGGGCATCGCTAACCCGCTGGCGGCTATCCTCAGTGTGGCCATGCTCCTGCGCCACTCGCTGGCGATGGAAGCGGAGGCGCGGGCGGTGGAGGCCGCCGTCGCCGCTGTCCTCGACGCCGGTCATCGCACACCTGACATCGCCGCCCCTGGTCAACCGACGGTGACCACGCAGCAGATGGGCGCTCTCGTCGTGGAGGCGCTAGGAGTGGGACGGGCTTAAGCCTGTACTGCTCCCGCTGGAGGGGAAACAATCCACCTGTGCGATTAAACGCTGGGCAGCACTGGCCGTGCTCTCTGTAACCGCGCTTTCCATAGCGCGAAGCCCTTTGTACAGCCTGTGCGTGGTATGGAAACCGCGCCTACATCGTCAACCGCACAGTAGCCGTGCTCTCTGTAGCGCTTTCCACAGCGCGAAGCCTGAAAGCTGTCAGCGAATACGCAACGAATAAACGAATCTTGTCGTCTGCATTCGTTTATTCGTTCCCCATTCGTTGACAGTGAGCCGCGCTTTCCATAGCGCGAAGCCCTTTGTACAGCCTGTGCGCGGTATGGGAACCGCGCCTACATCGTCAACCGTGCAGATGGGAAACAATCAGTATCTTCTCAAAATATAGGGGCGAACCCTTGCGGTCGCCCAGGCGGGCAGGTGCAAGACCTGCCCCTACCCCAAATTATTGAGAAGATACAACAATCGCATACACCAAGGAGGAGACGTTGCCATGCAAAAATCGGACAAGATTTGGTTCGACGGCCAACTGGTTCCATGGGATCAGGCGACGGTACACGTGGCCGCCCACGCTTTACACTACGGTTCCAGCGTTTTTGAGGGCATTCGCGCTTACGAATCGCCCAACGGCCCGGCGGTGTTCTGTCTGGAAGAGCACCTCGACCGGCTTTGGTCTTCTTGCAAAATCTACCGCATGGAGGTCCCTTACACCCGCCAGGTGATCCGCCAGGCGATTCTGGACACCATCCGCGCCAATGGCCATAAGTCCTGCTACATTCGGCCTATCGTTTTTCGGGGCTGGGGCACTTTCAGCCTGGACGCCCGCTCCTGCCCGACGCACGTCAGCATCCTCACCATCGAGATGGGCAAGTACTTGGGGCCCGACGCTTTGGAGAAGGGCGTGGACGTGGGCGTAAGCTCATGGCGGCGCATGGCTCCCAGCACCTATCCCGCCGCGGCCAAAATCGGTGGACAGTATGTCAACTCGCAGTTCATCGCTATGGAGATCGCGAATCACGGTTACACAGAAGGTATCGCCCTCGACATCAACGGCTATGTGAGCGAGGGCAGCGGTGAGAACGTCTTCCTGGTGCGGGGTGGGCGACTCCTCACCCCTCCGCTGGCCGGTTCCATCCTCGATGGGATCACCCGGCGTTGTGTCATCACTCTGGCTGGCGAACTGGGCCTGGAGGTGCGCGAGGAACCTATCCCCCGCGAGCTTCTCTACATAGCCGATGAGGTGTTCTTCACTGGCACCGCGGCGGAGATCACCCCCATCCGCTCGGTGGATGGTATCGTTGTAGGCAACGGTCAGCGAGGCCCGATTACGACCCGACTCATGGAGGCGTTTTTCGACGTTGTGGAGGGCCGCGTTCCCGACCGCCACCACTGGCTCACGCCGGTTAGTGGCTGATTGAGGTGCGTATGTCAATTCTTCTGTACGACACGACCCTGCGCGATGGTGCTCAGAGGGAGGGTATTTCTTTTTCACTAGGTGACAAACTGAAGATCGCTCAGCGCCTGGATCAGTTGGGCGTGGCTTACATCGAGGGTGGCTGGCCCGGATCCAATCCCAAGGACATGGCTTTCTTTGAGCATGTCTCGGAATTGAAGTTGAAGCAGGCGCTGGTGAGCGCCTTTGGCAGCACGCGACGGGCCGATGCGACAGCCGAGGAAGATGCCAACATCCAGGCCCTGATCGCCGCCAACACCCCGGTCGTGGCCGTCTTCGGTAAAAGCTGGGACCTGCACATCCATCACGTGCTGGGCACCACTTTGGAAGAGAACCTGCGCATGATCGCCGATAGCGTCCGTTACCTGAAAGCCCAGGGACGGGAGGTGGTCTACGACGCCGAGCACTTCTTCGACGGCTATCGCTCCGATCCGGTCTACGCCATGCGCACCCTGGCCGCCGCGGCCGAGGCCGGCGCTGATGTGTTGGTCCTGTGCGATACCAATGGCGGCACCCTGCCTTCTACGGTAGCCCGCGTCGTCGCCGAGGTGCGGCGGGCCACGAGCACGCCCCTGGGCATTCACGCTCACAATGATGGCGAGATGGCCGTGGCCAACTCCCTGGTGGCCGTGGAGAACGGCGTCACCCATGTGCAGGGCACCATCAACGGCTACGGCGAGCGGTGCGGCAACGCCAACCTCTGCTCCATCATCCCGGCTCTGATGCTGAAGATGGGCTATAACTGCATCTCCGATGAACAACTGCGCACGCTGACCGAGACGGCCCGTTACGTCAGCGAACTGGCCAATCTCAGTCTGGACCCCCATTTGCCCTATGTGGGGCAGAGTGCCTTTGCCCACAAAGGGGGAATGCACGTCAACGCCCTGCTCAAGTGCGAGGAGAGCTATCAGCATGTGGACCCGGCCCTGGTCGGCAACCGCCAGCGGGTGGTCGTATCTGAGTTATCCGGCAAGAGTAACATCACTTACAAGGCCCAGGAATACGGCCTGGAGCTGGTGGGCGGCACCGAGCAGAGTCGGAAGCTGGTGCAGCGCATCAAGGAGCTGGAAAGCCGGGGCTTTCAGTTCGAGGGGGCCGAGGGTTCGGTGGAATTGCTCATCCGTCGGACTCAGCCGGGGTACGAGCCGCCTTTCGAGCTGCTGGATTTTCACGTGTTGGTGCGCAACGGCCACGATGGCAACATGGCTGCTGAGGCTTCTGTCAAGGTGAAAGTCGGCGATCAGGTGATGCACACCGCCGCCGATGGCAACGGCCCCGTAAACGCCTTGGACGCTGCCGTGCGCAAGGCCCTACTCCCCTTTTACCCCCGCCTGGCCACTGTCCACCTGACGGATTACAAGGTGCGCATCCTGGACGGTGAGGCCGGCACGGCAGCCCAGACCCGGGTGCTCATCGAGTCGGCTGATGAGCATCGCACCTGGAGCACGGTGGGCTGCTCGACCAACATCATCGAGGCCAGTTGGCAGGCCCTGGCCGACAGCCTGGAGTACGCTCTGCTGAACGACCGCTGATCCTTTCTTCATCCTCCAGCGGTGGTGATAACTGACCGTGGCCGGGCGAAGACATTGCTTCGCCTACCCATCTTTATGTCCTTCGGGGTACCCTTAAGGGAGGTGTAGATGCTGCGGTTTCTGACCGCTGGCGAATCTCATGGCCCCTGCCTGCTGGCCATTGTGGAGGGGTTGCCTGCCGGGCTGGAGATAGACGTGGAGGCGATCAATCGCGACCTGGCCCGCCGGCAGGGCGGTTACGGTCGCGGCGGACGGATGCAGATCGAGCGGGACCGGGTGGAGATACTCAGCGGGGTGATCCCGCTGGCCGGCTCGGGACCCCATCCGTGCCGCACGACGGGCGCGCCGGTCGCCTTGCGCATCGAGAACCGGGATTGGGACAATTGGCGCGACCGCTGGGCGGCGGGCGATCTGCCGCGCCTGAGCGTACCCCGGCCGGGTCACGCCGACTACGCGGGAATGGTCAAATACGGCCTGGATGACGCCCGGGCGGTGTTGGAGCGGGCCAGCGCGCGGGAGACGGCGGCGCGGGTGGTGGTGGGAGCGCTGGTCAAACAACTCCTCGCCGTTTTCGGCGTCACCGTCGGCAGCTACGTGGTGGAGATAGGCGGCGTCGTGGCGGCCATCCCCGACCTGCCTCTGAGCGAGCTCTGGGCCCGGGCCGAGGCCAGCGACGTCCGCTGCCCTGACGAGGAGGCTGCCGCGCGGATGCGGGAAGCTATAGATGCCGCGCGTCAGGCGGGGGATTCCCTCGGCGGCGTTTTCGTCGTTGCCGCCATCGGCGTGCCGGTGGGCCTGGGTAGTCACGTCCACTGGGACCGGCGTCTCGATGCGCGGCTGGCCGCGGCGGTGATGTCTATCCCTGCCATCAAGGGCGTGGAGATTG